>JAZRYO010000209.1:0-2883 GCA_045600785.1 Christensenellaceae bacterium
TTTCAATTTCAGTTTTCTTATAACGATAACCATCGTTAGCCCATAAATTATATATTATTTTATTTTAGTTGTCAATTATTTTAATACTCAAAAATAATTATTGATTATTTTGCAAGTCTTTTCGTATCTCTTGCGATTACCAACTCTTCGTTAGTCGGGATAACCAAAACCTTAACTTTGCCGTCTTTTGCGGTTATATCGCAAATACCGTCTTGTAAGTGTTCGTTCTTTTCGTCGTCGATTTTAATTCCGAAAAATTCCATATTTTCGGTTATCGCCTTTCTTATACTTGCGTCGTGTTCGCCTATTCCTGCGGTAAATACTATGCAGTCCGCTCCGCCGAGTGCAGCCATATACGAACCCAGGTATTTTTTACAACTGTAAGTAAATACGTCGATAGCAAGTTCGGCTCTGTGATTGCCGTCTTTTTTAGCGGCGGATAAATCTCTGAAATCGGAAGAAACTCCGCTAAGCCCCATAACGCCCGACTTCTTATTAAGGAAGTTAAGCGTTTCGGATACGCTCATTTTATACTTGTTGGATAAAAACTCTACTATCGCAGGGTCTAAATCTCCCGAACGTGTTCCCATGGGAACACCGCCAAGCGGAGTGAAACTCATCGAAGTATCCATACTCTTTCCACCCTTTACGGCTGAAATAGACGAACCGTTTCCAAGATGCATAGTGACTACCTTGAAATCTTTATCTCCTTCTCTATGCAAATACTTCGCCGCTTCTTCGGAAACGAATCTATGACTCGTGCCGTGGAAACCGTATCTTCTAACTTTATGTTCGGTGTACGCTTCGTAAGGTATTCCGTAAATATACGCCTTTTCGGACATCGTAGAGTGGAACGCCGTATCGAAAACGCCAACCATAGGTACGTTTGGCATAATCTTTTGACATGCCCTAACGCCTATAATGTTCGCAGGTTGATGAAGGGGTGCAAGTTCGGATAAACTTTCGATTATCTTCATGTTTTCTTCGGTGAGTAAAACCGAATCGTTAAACACTTCTCCGCTATGGACTATTCTGTGTCCTACTGCGTCGATTTCGTCCATAGACTTTATCGCACCGTATTTGCTATCTACCAAAGCGTTCAAAACTACTTGAATTGCTTCGCTATGCGTGGGCATAGGCGAAGTTATAGTCGTTTCAACGCCGTTTGCTTTATGCTTGCAAAACGAACCGTCGATACCTATTCTTTCACAACCGCCCTTTGCGATTGCCTTTTCGGTATCCATATCTATAAGTTGATATTTAAGGGAAGAACTTCCCGCATTTATTACTAATACTTTCATTTTACTCTCCTTAATCGATTTGAGTTTGCAAAGCGGTTATCGCTACCGCTGCGACGATATCTTCCATATGGCAACCACGGGACAAGTCGTTTATAGGCTTTGCAAGTCCTTGACATAAAGGTCCTATCGCTTGGAAACCACCGAGTCTTTCGGTGTTCTTGTAATTTGAGTTTCCTGCGTCAAGGTCGGGGAATATCAAAACGTTTGCGTGTCCCGCAACGGTTGAGTCGGGGGCTTTGCTTTTAGCGACGTCGGGAACTATCGCAGCGTCGAATTGAAGTTCGCCGTCGGCTTTCATATCGGGTGCAATTTCGTGGAAAATTCTAACCGCTTCTACGACTTTATCAACGTCGGCGTGCTTTGCAGAACCCTTGGTCGAGTGCGAAATAAACGCTATTCTCGGGTCAATTCCCGCAATGGCGATTGCCGACTTTGCCGACGACTCGGCAATATACGCAAGTTGCTCACTCGTCGGGTTTTGGTTAAGTCCCGAATCGGCGTAAATATAACAACCGTCTTCACAGTATTTGTTTCCTCCTTCGGGGGCAATCATTAAAAAGTATGCCGATACGATAGGCGTACCCTTTGCCGTCTTTATAACTTGAAGTCCCGGACGGAGTGTGTTCGCAGTCGAGTGGCAAGCGCCCGATACCATACCGTCAACGTCGCCCGCTTTAAGCATTAACGCACCGTACATAGTATAATCTTTTTTAAGCGTTTCTCTCGCAAGTTCTTCGGTCATACCCTTTTCCTTACGGAGTTCGTATAAAAGTTGAACGTATTCTTCCGTTTTAGAATAAGTTTGCGGGTCGATTATTTCGACTTTCGACAAATCAACATTCGGATTTTTCGCCTTGATTTCTTCGGGGTTTCCGAGAAGAGTTATTCTCGCAACTCCTTCTTTAACCGATACCGATGCCGCTTCGACTACTCTTGCGTCTTCACCTTCGGGCAATACGATATGCTTGTTTAACGCTATCGCTCTTTTTTTAATTCCGTCAAGTACCTTTGACATATTTCTCCTTTTTGCCGACGGAAAATTTACAAAATCTATTGTCTTTTTTCGTCCGTCGGTATAAAATAATATTATACTTTATTTATTATACAACAATTAAACCCAAATATCAATTATTAGGAGTAAATTTTGAAAATTTGTTTTGCCGTTTGCGAGTATAATCCATTTCATAACGGACACTTAAAACATCTCGAATATATTAAAAGCACGATAAAGCCCGATTTTATCGCCGTAATTATGAGTGGCAACTTTAATCAGCGTGGCGATGCTTGTATTTTAGATAAATACACACGGGCGAAACACGCAGTTTTAGCGGGAGCGGATATAGTTTTCGAACTTCCGACCGTCTTTGCGACTGCACCCGCCGAAATATTCGCACAAGGTGGTGTCAAAATTATTAATTCGTTTTTTGGCGTTGACAAATATCTTTGTTTCGGCGTTGAAAACGCAACGAAGGAAAATCTTTTATCAGTCGCAACTTTGCTTACAAACGAACCCAAAGAATTAAAGGCTTTCATTAAAGCAGAACTGAAAACGGGTAAAAGTCCCGTTAAAGCAAAAAGCGAT
>JAZRYO010000210.1:0-4059 GCA_045600785.1 Christensenellaceae bacterium
TCGTTTACGCCGTCGCCCGTCATTGCAACGGTATGACCAACGCTTTTCATTGCGTTTACAAGAAGTGCTTTTTGTTCGGGGGAAACCCTTCCGAAAACCGTGTATTTGTTTGCGGCATCGACAACTTCTTTATCGCTCATACCTTGCAAACTTATAAACTTTTCAGCGTCTTCAATTCCCGCCCTTTTTGCAACTTCGGAAACTGTCAAAGGGTTATCGCCTGAAATTACTTTTACTTGAACGTCGTTTTGCTTAAACCAAGCGATAGTGTTTATGGCTTCTTTTCTTATGTTGTCGCTTAACGTAATAAGCGCAAAAGGACTTAAATCGTCGGGTATTTTATTATCGACGATAGAGTGTTCCGAATTTGCCAAAATTAAAACTCTTTGACCTATTGACGTATAGTGTGCAATTTGGTCGGAAAGTGCTTTTGGCAGTAATTTATCTTTATAGACGTACTCGGGTGCGCCCAATACGAACGTTCCTATTCTTTTTTGACCTTCGGCAAAAGTCACTGCCGAGAGTTTTCTTTCCGAAGAAAACGGAATGGTTTTTGTCGCTATCCATTTCGTATTTGTTCCGAAATAACTGCGAAGTGCAAGTGAAGTTTGGTTTTGGTCGGGAAGCGCAGTTTGTATTGCGGCGATTATTTCGTTTACGGTATATGGATATTCGACGTTATATAAAATGCAGTTTGAAACCCTCATTCTACCGTCTGTTATCGTGCCGGTTTTGTCAAGACATAAAACGTCGACTCTTGCAAGCATTTCTAAAGAGTACATATCTTGAACCGAAGTTTTTCTACTTGCAAGTCTTATAACGCCGACCGCAAGTGCCATCGTTGTAAGCAAAAACATTCCCGACGGTATCATACCTATAATTACCGACGTTGAACGCTGTACTATTTCCGTAAACCCTTCTTGAGTCAGTTTACCGTTGAGATAATATACAACTCCGTCTTGAATAGGATTATCGATAGTCACTATATAATTCGTGTAGAGTACGCCAAGTCCAAGCGGTATAATCAAGAAACCTATGATTTTTATTATCCATTGTAAAGTTTTAAGAAGTTCCGACGACGGTTTTTGATACTTTTTGGCTTTTGCCGAAAGTTTTTGGACGTATCTGTCTTCGCCGACGCAATCGGTCAAAACGGTTGCAATACCGCTTACGACGTAACTTCCCGAAAAAACTTTATCTCCCGCTTGTTTTTTTACGGGTATCGATTCGCCCGTTAAAAGCGATTCGTTAACTTCGATTTCGCCTTTTAATACCGTTCCGTCGATAGAAATTTGATTGCCCGTAGAAATTTTAATAATATCGTCTAAAACGATATTGTTTACGGGTAGCGAAATATATTCGCCTTCTCGCAAGATAAGTGCGTTCGGTTCGTTTAATATCGAAAGTTTTTCGATTGCGAATTTTGCTCTTAATTCTTGAATAATGCTTATCGTTATGTTCGCCAAATAAATCAAGACGAACAAGAAATTAAATATCGATGCTTTTGCATAAATCAAAGCGACGATACAAAGTACGCATAAAAGGTTAAAAAAAGTAAAGACGTTTGAAGTGATTATTTTTGAAATCGACTTCGAATACGTCTTACCTTTTTCGTTGATTTGACCTTGCTCGATACGTTCTTCGACTTGTTTGTTTGAAAGTCCGAATTCTTTATCGACCTTGTAGCGTTTAATCTCCGAAAGAGGTACCATTTTTTTGTCCTTATCCCTTTTCTTGCGTTTAATTGTGTGCGGACGAATAAAATTGTCTATTACTTCTTCGGCGCTTTCCGTAGTAAATTTTACGTCTTTATATTTTTCGTTCATTATTTTTTCCTTAAAAACTAATTTCATTAGTTTATAAGAAAATTTTATCATATATATTTCATTTTTACAAGAAAATTTTGCTATTTTTATATTTACCTGCCTTTTAATTGACAAAATAACGGGAATTTTGTTAAAATTTTTGCAAAGGAGAAGGAAATGAATAAACAATTACTTAAGAAATATGCCGAACTTGTTATTAAAAAAGGCGTTAATTTACAAAAGGGCGAAATTTTAGTATTAAGAGCGCCCGTTCTTGCGAGAGATTTTGCTTTAGAAACGGTAAAAAGCGCATACAGGTCCGGAGCAAAAAGAGTTGAAGTTTTATGGACGGACGAAGAAGTGTCGAAAATGGACCTTAAATACTGTTCAAAAAAGACGCTTTCAACCGTCCCTGAATGGATAAAATCGAGATATGACTATTACGTTGATGAACGTATTGTTTTTCTTGCGATTAGGTCGAGTAATCCCGAAGCGTTTAAGGGAATTAAGACGGAAAAAATAGCGATATCGAGAAGGGCAAATTCAAAAGTCGGCGAAAAATTCGACGAATATACGAGTTCGAATAAAATTCGTTGGTGTTTATGTTCTTATCCTAATAAAGAGTGGGCTAAAAAGATGTTTAACTATTTGCCCGCAAACGTCGCAACGACAATGCAAATGGATTATATTGCGAAAACTTTGAGATTAGATAACGAAAATCCCATAAAAGCGTGGGAAGACCATCAAAACGATTTGCAAAGAAGATGTAAAATACTAAACGACTCTAAAATCATGTCGTTCACTTATAAAAATTCACTCGGAACGAATTTAACGATAGGTATGCCGAAGGGCTATATTTTCTGCGGTGGTGCGGAAAAGGGCGAACTTGACGGCGTTTATTTTACAGCCAACATGCCGACCGAAGAAGTATTTTCGTGTCCTGACAGAAATACCGCAAACGGAAAAGTTGTTGCGTCTATGCCACTATGTCATAACGGACAAATAATAAGAGATTTTTGGTTTGAATTTAAGGACGGCAGAATAGTTGATTTCGGTGCAAAGGAAGGATACGATAACTTAAAGTCGATAATCGACACCGACGAAGGTTCGCACTATTTGGGTGAGATTGCTTTGGTCGGATACAATTCTCCGATTAGAAATCTCGATACGTTGTTCTACGATACGCTTTTCGACGAAAATGCAAGTTGCCATTTTGCGATAGGCGGGTGCTATCCGACTTGTCTTCAAGGCGGTGCGGATATGACTACCGAAGAACAGTTAAATCACGGACTTAACGACTCGCTTGAACACGTCGATTTTATGATCGGAACGAAAGATTTGGAGATTACGGCAAAGTGTGAAAACGGCGAAGAAATACAAATCTTTACAAAGGGCGACTGGGTATTCTAAAAAACAAAAAATCTACGGAATTTCCGTAGATTTTTTATTTTTTAACGACGTCTGAAATAATTGCTGTTTTGCCTTTTACCGTAAATTTTACGTCATAATCTTTATATAAAAACCCGTAAACTTTTTCGCTGTTTTGATAGGCGGGACGAGGGTCGTCGGCGATACATTTTTTAACTGTTTTATAATCTTTTTTAAGTTTAAGTTTTACGCCTTTTCCCCCTTTAACTTTCAAGCGGTGATTTTTATTTTTACTTGAAAAACTTCCTTTTGCAAACGGGTGGCAATCGGTATAAGGAATATAAGGCTTTATATCGTAAATAGGTGTGTCGTTTACAATATCTACGCCTTGAACGTGTAAAACCGTTCCGTTTTTTTCGTCGAAAGTAATTTTATTAAGTTTCAAAGAAGAAAGTCCTATGCCGTTCGGTCTAAACGGAGAACGGGTAGCAAAAACTCCTTTTCGTTCGTTTCCGCCGAGTCTGGGCGGTCTAACCGTTGCCGACTTTGTTGTTTTTGATTTATTAAATTCAAATAAAACCCAAACGTGTGAAAACTCGTCTAAACCTTTGAAGTAATCGGGGTTTTTATATTCGCCATAAAAATAAATTTCGCCTTTTAATTCTTTAATTCGCCCGCTTTGACGTGGTATGCCGAATTTGTCGTTAAAGTCGGTTTTAATATATCCTATGGGCGTGATTTTATTGTCTTCCATACAATAATTTTAATTCAAAAATAACGAAAAATCAAGTAAATTTTATTTTTATCGAAAAGGTGGCAAAATTTATTGAGAAAACAAATAATTTCATATAAAATATTTATGCTTTAATATGCGTTATGGAAAGAT
>JAZRYO010000211.1:0-3391 GCA_045600785.1 Christensenellaceae bacterium
TAGGCAAACCTACGTCACTCGGCAATAATTGGTATAGGTGCGTAATAAGTGGGTTGTACGCATCACGTCCCGACCAACAAATGTGGTTTTTGAAAAATCAAAGTGATAATCCCGCATACGTTAGAAATTTCACTAATAACATATATAATCCTCAAAACGATGCGGAATATACTTGGGTGCTTGATAATTACAATAAAGAACTCGGAACAACGATTCCGACGGGTTGGGAAGCCGACGATTCAAAAGTTTTAACTTTTGATTATTACGGAGAAATGCCAACGGGTGTAGATTTCTCGTTCGGCGATACGTTTGAATCCGGTCATCAAGACAGATGTTCAGACAAGTTCCAATTTTATTCTGACGGTTCTATTAAAAAAACAGGTACTCCTGCCGGAACCAATGAACCAAGTGGTACTCAAATTGGTAGTTTTGTCGATGCGGGCAACGGTTGGAATACCGCTACTATTAACTTAAAAACGTTAGGTGCGTCAACAGGCGGAAAAACAATCACGGCAATTAGAGCCGATGGTAATGTGACTATTTACGTTAAAAACGTAAGTTATGATAAGCCTGCATATGATCCTTCAACTGATGCGGATATGGTTTGGACGCTTGGCGGTGATAACGACGAACTCGTTTGGGAAGGCGGAAACGGATATATAGCCGATTGGGCAGGTAAAAATATTGAAATTACCTTTGATTTCTATTGTGATGCTATTCCGAGCAATAATTTCAGTTTCAGTTCGACGGTAAACGACAGAGTATCTAACAAATTCAAATTCGGTTCAGAAGGTAAAATCCTTTGCGGAGAAACAGAAGTCGGAAGTTATACGGATGCCGATTCTAATGGCTGGAGAACTGCAACTATCAACTTAAAGGCTTTAGGAAATTATAACGGTTATACTGCCGAAATCAAATTTTTAAGAGCGGATGGAAGCGGAACTTTATACGTAAAGGACTTTGCGTCTTCATCAACTTTTGATAAAACAGGATGGACGGAGTGTGTAAGCAACGTTTCCGTTTCTATAAACGATACCGTTGAGAATTGGAAAGGCAGTGCAAAAAATATCGAGTTCGACGTTTACGGCGATGCAAAGGGCGTTAGTATAACGTTTGACGGTTCTTTCGCATCTAACTCGGAAGACGCAAGAACTTTAACGAAATATTTAATGGCATACGACTCTACGACCGTCGGCGAATACGTTATCGGTTGCGGTTTAGACGATATCGAAAGAAAAGCGAACATACTTCAAGACAGTAGCATAACCGACGTTGGCGACGGCGTATATCATTGGGTTGTTTCTCTTTCGGAATTATCGGTTTATCAAGGCGACGGAAGCGACGTTATTAAGTCGTTTAGACAAATAAGCGGTGGTAATTTATACGTAAAGAATTTTGAAATTACCGAAAATTACAATCCTTCGGCTTCCGCTGATATGACTTGGGTTTTAGGCGGTGATAACGACGAACTCGTTTGGAATGACGGAAACGGATATTACGATTGGTACGGTGAAGGTACTGTCGTTCAATTCTCCTTCTATGGTGATATTCCTACCGTAAATTTCAGTTTTGCTTCAAACGTAAGCAATAGGATTTCTGCGAAGTTCGTATTTTCCGACGAAGGCAAAATCGTACTTTCGACTGAAGGTGCTAATCCCGTCGGTTATCAAGTAGGTACGTATTCCGACGGTGAAGACGGTTGGAAGATTGCAAGAGTTAATCTTAAAGACCTCATTTTAAGTGATTCGACAGTAGGATTTATTAAATATATAAGAACTGACGGAGAAGGTTTGCTTTACGTTAAAGATTATACGGTTATATGCGATCCGACAACCGACGATAACGTTATTACGTTAGTTCACAGTTCAAACGGTTCACAAAGATCAGCCGTTCCCGATATTCCGAATTGGAAATATTCGGTTGTTTCGTTTGACTTATATCATCCTTCTTTGGACTTAAACTGCGATCCGCAATTTATGTTGAGTAAGAAAGGAACGAACGATAATACTTCCGGATTCTTCGGATATAAAAACATTTACGGCAATACCGCATTGTTTTTAAGAAACGCCGAAGACGGTGATTATTGGAAAGAGTCTTCGTTGCAACCCGAAGCGTTAGGTGGCGGTTGGTACCGTTGGTCTATCGATTTGTTTGAGTTGCGTGCCGAAATCGGCGATGGGCTCGATACAATCGGAAGAATTTGGAACAGGGGAGAAAACGACGTATATATTAGAAATTTTATAGTTTCGTCAACTCCTTTCGTTTTCATTGAAAACAGAGAAATAAACGTTCCTTTCGAAGAAGGATTGCACGTTAAAGTTTCCGCAAAAATCATAGACGAAACGGGAACGCTTGTATATACTTCAAGCGACGAGGACGTTGCGACCGTAAGCGACAACGGCGACGTTACTATCAAAAAGGTGGGTTCAGTCAAAATAACCGTTAGCGTATCGGGTAAAAGTGACGTTAAAAGTTCCGTTTGCGAAATAAATGCGGTAGAGTTAAAAGAATACGCTTTATTGGGACTCGAAGATTTAACAGGCGAAACGACGGTTAATTTCCCGAAGGTAATTGGTGGCAACGGCGTATTTACCAACGTTCCCGTATATACTTATGAACCTGTTTCAAACGATAATCCTTCGGTTGTTTTCAGATTTGTAATGAATCTTTCTTATCTTGAACAAAACAGACAAGCGATTACTCTTTGGGGTGCCGAATCAGACGGTTTGTTTGACGGCGATTACGGAGTTTGGGCTGTTTGTTATAAAGGTGCGTTGGTATTTGATATGTATGGTAGTAATGCCGTTACAGGCGGTTTATACGTAAGCGGATTAAATACGAATGCATTGAATAATCATAATACGAAAGTCCAAGACTTACAAGTCAACACGAATTTCTTCGTCGAAGCGGGTGCTATCGACTTAAAAGAATTGATAAACGATAAGCAGTTGACTTATTTCTATATAAAGGTTAACGGCAATTTGGTTTGGAGCACGGTCGGTGAAGCAGACGAAGATTACCGTAATCCCATAATTGTCTTTACGGGCTCAAAAGAATCACGTTGTACTTTGATCGAAGCGGACGTTGTAGACGTTATTTTCAAGTCTCCCGACGGCGAACAAACGATTCAAATGGCAAAGGGATTTAAGATTTCCAAACCTTCCGACCCCGTCGTAACAGAAGACGGTATGAAGTGTGTCGGTTGGAAGAAAGACGACGGAACGCTTTGGGATTTTGATTTCGATAGAATTGAAGATGCAACGACGTTAACCGCCTTTATAACCGACGAATATTATACTATTGATTTTGATAACAACTATGACGAATTAGGTTTATACGATTCTAAATTCGTAGGATACGGTATGACTACCGTTGCACCGTTTGAGAATGC
>JAZRYO010000212.1:0-1444 GCA_045600785.1 Christensenellaceae bacterium
TGTACCTTTCTTCAAAGAACATGGGCTTGAAAAAAGAATCAAATGCGTCGTCGAAAAAATCGAGACCGAAGTTGTCGTTGTGTTTTACTAAATAGTTTCTCATAATTATTCTCCTTTTTATTAGCACTTTGTCTGCGTGAGTGTTAGCACTCTCGCCCCTTGACTGCTAATATTATATGACGTCTTTTAACGTTTGTCAATAGTTTTATGAAAGATTTTCAAAAATTTTTTTTCGTATATATTTTTGACATTTTTTCTTTTTCTAAACATATATTAAACTATGATTTTTTATAAAATGCACTCGCTTAAAAACTCTTATCTTTTTTTCGTTTGCGAAGAAAAAGCCCTTCCGCCGTTAAACGAACTGTCGAAAAGGCTTTCGGACTATCACAGCGGAGTCGGTAGCGACGGTGTTATCCTACTTTCTTCAAGCACGGTCGCCGATTTCAAATTTCGGATTTTTAACGCCGACGGACAAGAAGGTCGAACTTGCGGAAACGGACTTAAATGCGCAACGTATCTATGGAATAAATTAAAGGAAAACAAAAAGACGTATCTTGTCGAAACGAAAAGCGGAATAAATAAAACGGAGATTTTGCGGGACGGTTTGGTGGGCGTTGAATTTTCAGCCCCGTCTTTACTCTCGATTGAAAACAGCGACGAACTTTTCGGAAAGTGTTATATCGTGGACGTCGGCAATTTGCACGCCGTTTATTTTGGAACTCTATCCGCCGAAAAGGTGTCCGAAATTCTTAAAAAACAGCCTAAATATAGTGAAATAAACGTAGAAAAAGTCGATTTAACCGCCTTATACCCTTTCGTTTCGTTTTTCGAGAACGGTAGCGGATACACTTATTCGTGCGGTTCGGGAACGGTTGCCGTCGCTTATATTTTAAGGAAGTTTTACGGCGTTTCAAACGATACGGTCATCGAAAGTTTAGGTGGAAAACAAACGGTTTCTTTTAAGGGCGAAAACCCTTTTTTGATAGGAAAAATAACGGAGGTATTTCAAGGTGAAATCAATCTATAACAAAGCGTTTTTATCGCTTAACTCATCTTACGTTTTTATGCGACAAGCAAAACTTTTAAGTATGGATACGGGCGACACGCCTATTCTAAATCTCGGTATCGGGGACGTTAAAAAACCCGTTTTTCCGTGCGTCGTTCAAGCGATGAAAAACGCTTGCGACGAACTTCAAGACGAAAAAACTTTCGTAGGCTACGGCGACTGCACGGGCTATCCGTTTTTGAAAAACGCTATCGTAAACCACTATAAAAAAGGCAACGTTTCTTTAACCCCCGACGAAGTATTTATAACCGACGGCGCAAAAACCGAACTCGGAAATATCTTGGAAATATTTAATTCGGGTATTACCGTCGGGTTCGTTTCGCCTTGCTATCCCGCCGGAATAGAATCGAATATTTTGCGGAACAACAAGACGGT
>JAZRYO010000213.1:0-9833 GCA_045600785.1 Christensenellaceae bacterium
GGGGTCCATAGTACAAAGTTTAACGTTGGTATGTGCGACAACGGTATTTAATAGCTCGTCAAATTGAACGTTAATGTCATCTACCAAGGAACTGATACCGCCGTCGCTTATAAGCGTTGTGTTAATCTCACCGTTTTTGCCGATTGTAAGACAACCGACGTTCGCAAGTTTAGTGCCTGTGGAAGAAAGTAAAACGTCTTCCCCAAGGGCGTTTTTCACCGACTCCTTCTCGATAACGGAGTGAGAATGCCCGTCCAAAACGGCGTCGATACCGCTCGTGTTGGAAATCAAATCGATAGACGTATAGGGAACGCTTTCCTCCCCGATACCCAAATGGGCAAGTAGGAACACGTAATCTGCTCCTTTGTTACGGGCAGAGTCAACCGCATTTTGAATTGTCGTGTAAAACTTTTCGCCACTGTCGTCTTGACAAAAACCGTAAATATACTCGCCGTTTTCGTCTTGAAAAAGAGTCGGCGTTGAAGTGGTCAAAGTCTTTGGCGTACTAGCACCGACAAAAGCAATCTTTACTCCGTCCGCTTCAATAATTACGTAAGGGTCTAAAAGACGAGTGCCGTCGGCTTTTACGAAGTTGGCTGAAACGTAAGGAAACTCGGCACGTTTAACTAAATTAAAAAACTGATTTACCGTGTAGTCGAACTCGTGGTTGCCAGGAGTTGCAACGTCATATCCCAACTCGTTCATAACGTCAATTATATACTCGCCTTTAGAAAACGTACCGATAGTGTTTCCCTGCACCGCATCGCCACAGTCAACGAGTAAAACCTGCTTGCCGGACGTTTCCAACGCAATCTTCATATCGGCAAGTCCCTTGACGGTGATATTATCGTTTATACCGCAATGAATGTCGTTAGTAAACAAAATTACGACGTTGCTACCGTTCGCAATAGACTTCTCTTCGTCTGATTTAGTGTACTGACCATCACAAGCAACGAGTGCAACGACCATGCAAAGTGCAAGAATTAAAGATAATAATTTTTTCATAGTTTCCTCTTTTTTTAATCGTCTTTTTTATCTCTTGTAAACAAGCGTATGGGCGTACCCGAAAAACCGAAAGTGTTTCGCAAGGTGTTTTCCAAATATCTTAAATAGGAAAAGTGCATTAAAGAAGAATCGTTGACGAAAAGGACGAACGACGGGGGATTTACTCCGTCTTGAGTGGCGTAATAAATTTTAAGCCGTCTGCCGTTCTTCGTCGGCGGTTCGGTTAGACGGATAGCGTCGGACAGTACGTCGTTAAGCGTTCCCGTCGTAATTCGTTTCGACGAGTTCTCAAAAACTTCTCTTGCAAGAGAGAAAAGTTTTTGAACACGTTGTCCCGACTTTGCCGATATATAGACCGATTTATAATAGTCCATAAACGAAAGGTCAACTTTCAACTTTTCTTCAAACTTATTTATTGTCGAAGTGTCCTTTTCGATTAAATCCCACTTATTCATAACGATAATCGACGGCTTGCCTTGTTCGTGAACGTAGCCTGCGATTTTAACGTCTTGTTCGGTCAACCCTTCGTTTGCGTCAACTACGATTAAACATACGTCCGCACGCCTTATCGCACCAAGCGCCCTTAAAACGCTATAATACTCGACGTTCTCTTCAACCGCTCTTTTCTTTCTTATTCCTGCGGTGTCTATTATCGTATATTTGTTTCCTTCGTATTCGACGGGGGTATCTATCGCATCTCTCGTCGTTCCCGATATATCCGAAACTATCGTCCTATCGTAGCCAAGCAATCTATTCGTTAAACTCGATTTGCCTGCGTTGGGTTTTCCGACTATCGCAATTTTAAGCCTGTCTTCTTCTTCGTATTCGTCACCCGACGGAAAAGACGCACATACTTCGTCTAAAAGGTCGCCGAGTCCTTTGGACTGCTCGGCGGATATGCCGATAGGCTCGCCGAGTCCCAACTCGTAAAAATCGAAAACGTCTTCGATTTTATAATTGTCGAGTTTGTTTACCGCCAAAACTATGGGCTTCCCCGAACGGCGTAGCATCGTCGCAACGTCGATATCGGCGGAAGTCAATCCCGTTTTGCCGTCGCAAAAGAATATAATGACGTCGGCGGTATCTATCGCTATTTCGGCTTGACGCTTTATGTGTTTCCACATTTCGTCGTCCGACTTTATCTCTATTCCTCCCGTATCTATAAGGGTAAAGGGCTTTCCGCACCACTCGGCATCGGCGTAAATTCTATCTCTCGTAACACCCGGCGTGTTCTCTACTATCGACAATCTTTGCCCCGTTATTCTGTTGAAAAATGTTGATTTGCCGACGTTCGGTCTGCCGACGATGGCAACAAGCGGTTTATCCATAATTCTATCTCTCCAATGCCGAAACGAAACTTTCGCCCGTTCCGTCAGTTATTATTATCTCCGTTTTTAATTTGACTTGTAAATCTTTAAGCGTCGTTCCGTCAAGCATAACGTTTTCCGTTTCCTTAAAACAATGCTTTGGCAGTAATATATAATCGTATTTTTCGCATAAAGATAAAACTGCGTTTATTACGTCTTTTCCGACGAGTAGTCCCGTACAGTTGACGCTGTCGCCGAAAAAGTCGTTTTTAACGGACAAGACGGATATTTTAGCACCCGTTATTTTTTGACCTATTTTTAAGCAAAGTTCTTTCATAAACTCGCTTGCCGATTCGCCCGTTATTATCAATTTGCTTTTATTCGTTTTACACTCTTTTAATCTTTCAAAGACTTCTCTTTCGAATTTTGCCGTCGTTCCGACGCCGTTTTCTATTTGGGGAAACTCGCCGTAAAACTCGAACTTCTCAACGGGTAAATTCGCCTTGAAATAAAACTCGTCGCCAAGGGATACGAAATTTACCTTAAACTCGGCGTTTAACTTTTTGACTTTATCTATAACTTCTCTCGAACTTATCTCGTCGAACTCTTCGATTTTCGTTAGCCCTTCTCTAAACTTCGTAATGCCGACGGGTACGACCGCCACCGACCTTATTGAAGGGTATAACTTAAATAAATCTCTCAACGATTTTTCAAGTTCTACTCCGTCGTTTACGCCCTTTACTAAAACTATTTGGGCGTGCATAATTATTCCGTGCGCCGAAAAAACTTGTAAATAATCGTTTATCTTGTCGGCTTTTCGGTTATTCGTCATTTTTTTACGGAGTTCGCCGTTGGTCGTATGTACCGATATATATAAAGGACTTAAATTAAGCCTTAAAATTCTCTCTACGTCTTCGTCGGTGATATTCGTAAGCGTGACGAAATTACCGCATAAAAAACTTTGCCTATAATCGTCGTCTTTAACGTAAAGGGTTTCACGGAGTCCTTTCGGCATTTGGTCGACAAAACAAAAAGTGCAATTATTATAACAGGTTTTAATATCCAAATTGTCGCTTATAAATTCAAGACCTAAACTCTCGTCGTCGTCCTTTTCTATCTCTGAAGTACTTATATCCCCGTTTCTTTGCTTGACGGTAAGCAAAAACTTATTTTTGCTGTCATAAAAAAGATAGTCTAAAATATCGACCGCTTTATGCCCGTCGAAAGATATTATCTCGTCGCCTTTTTTAAGTCCTATCTCTTTTCCTATTCCCTTTTTTTGAACTTTTTTTATCTTTAACATAAATGGTATTTCTCGTTTAATTTTTGAAAAATCAAGTCGGCTATATATTCTCCGCCGAATTCTTTATCCGAAATATTAGGGTGTTTTAATTCTTCGAATTTTTCGTCGCCTGAAATCGCAGACTTTATAAACTCCACGCATTTTTGGGCGTTAAATATTCTAATCGCCGACTTTTTATATTTAACGTAATGTCTTGCAAGTAATTTTTCTATATCGTTCGCCGAGTGGGTGACGACGGTAGGCACGCCAAAAAACGCAGGTTCCATAAGTCCGTTTCCGCTCTTGCCGAAGTATATATCCGACGACGCAATGAGTTCTAAAACGTTATCCGCAAATCCGTAGGGATAAAACGACGTATTGCCTTTGGACTTTAATTTTTTAAGCCTATCGTAAAGTTCGGGATTTTTACCGCATACCGCAATTAGCGAAACGTTTAAGTCTTCGTCTATTACCCTTTTACATATCTCTTCCATAAGTCCTATACCGTATCCGCCTTCCATAATAAATACGGTAAACTTATCGTCGTGATTTAATTTTTCACGGAGTTTTTTCTTATCCCTGTCTATCGAAAACGCTTGCTCTCTAATCGCTTTCGAAGTCAAACTCAAATTGTCTTTATTAAATCTTATAAAGTGCCGTCTTGCACGTTTATATCCTTCTTCCATACCGATAAGTTCATAGTCGCACTTATACCTGAATAACGCATTTGCGTGTGCGTCTGGAACGTAAGTTATCGTGTATGGCTTGCGGGATATTTTGTTTGCGTAATAGTTCGTCGCCCAATGGGTGCTTACGACGACGTCGGGCGAAAGTTTTTCCATTTCCGATACGCCGTCTTTATAGGCATGTCCGCCGACTAATCTCATAACCGCAAAACTTGCAAGCGTAGGTCCTGCCATAGTCATAGCGATAGTCGATAAATAACCGTAAACGATATTACGGTTAAACTTTCTTACTTCTTCGCACATTCTGTTTTCGAATTTTTTTAAGGTGTCTTTATCCCCTTGCTTAAAGAAATCGACACGGACGATATCTAAATATTCGCCGTATTTTTTTTCGAGTGCGTCGGCTATCGTCCTTTCGGTCATAATATGCCCGAACCCCGCTTCTACGAAGGGAAACAAAACTTTTAATTTACTCATTTTCTGTCCCTTAATAACTTATATTCCGAATTTTTTAATTTTACTTGATTTTCAACCGCCGTTAAAACGAGTACGAAAAACATAACCGTATAAGGTATAAAGTAAGTAGTGTCAAGCAAAGATATTACCGTGTAAGATATTAAAAAGCAAAGACACTCTACTTTTCCGTCGTATTTTTCCAAAAAGAGTTTAAGTGTGAAATACGAAAATGCGCCGACGAGTAATATCCCTATTATTCCACCGCTTCCTATCGCTTGGAAAATAAAGTTATGGAGAAGCCCTTGCATAGGATTGCCGGAAGTAGAAACACCGTCTTTCGGACTGTATGCGTACGCTCTCCAAAATCCTTCGCCGACTATGGGACTGCCCTTAAAATATTCCAAAGAAAGTCGCCAAAGTTCGCTTCTGCCCGTCGACATACCTTCTAAATCGGAAAGGTCGAAAGTGTTGCTCCTTATAAACTCGTTGACCATACTTATTATTACGTTTCTAAATACCGTCAAACAAAGTACCGCACCGAGTAGTATATAACAAAGGTATGCAAAACACAAAGTTTTCTTTTTGTCCGTTTTAACAAGCGCCCTTACGCTTAAAAAGATAAATACGGGAACACCTATAAGCATACCCGACCTATTGAAAGTGAGTATTACCATAGTCAGCGAGAAAAGTGCCAAAACCGAATATAAAAGAACGTTTTTGCCCTTGTTGATTTTACTGAATACGAAGGGAAGTAGCATTATAATTATTTCCCCTGCGACGTTGGATACTCCCCAACCCGTTATTATTCTGCTTTTCCAACCTCCGCCGAAATCTCTTTCGCCTATCATAAGCCCGGGAAGGCGATAAGGCAAAAAGTAGTTAAGGGCGTAAACGTACAAAACTTGAAGTCCGACGACTAAACAAAGCACGATTAAAAGGGTGCTTATATAGTACAAAAACTCTTTGCCGTCTTTTATATACGCAGTCAAAACGACGTATAAACCTAAATACATTACCCCCTCGAAAAGTCCCAAAAGTAAACTAAACCCGTAAAACTCTCTAAACAGCCCTGCGGTTATAAAGTATAAAATCAAAATTAAAAACGGCATATAAAATTTACCCGATTTTAAGTTCTCACGGTTTTTGATAAGTCTATACAATACCCCTGCCGACATAATAACGCCGAAAATAATCAACGGGATTAAAACTTGCGGGCGGGAATAGTAATTTATGTTTCCTTCTCCGCCGTAGCCCGGACTGTTTTGCGTCGATACTATAAATATCGCCGAAAACATAAGCGTAAACGACGGACGGTAATCGTCGAATAACACGAAGGAAAGTCCTATAAGCGTCATCGTTAAACACAGTCCGTAAACGTCAAGCGCAAAGACGTGAAATATCATTACGAAAAGTGCGACGAGATAAATAAACCCGTCTTTTATGCAAAAGTTTTGTATTTCTTCTATTCTTCCGTTCATACCAGTTTCCCTTAAAAGTAGTAGTTTAATTGTACTACAATTAAATATAAAAATCAACAGTACGCCAAATATTTTGACAATTATGTTTTTTTTTAGTATAATTTTATAATAAAATCAAAAGGTGGCAGTATGGAAGAACAAGTAAAAGAAAAAACAAGTTATAAAATTTACGCCGATTTGGACTTTAACAAAAAGGAAAGAAAAAAGGCGGTTTTAATGGGCGTGCTTTTGGCGATTTTCTTGGGTGGTCTTGGTATCACTATGCTTATTACGTCTATCACGACGAGAGATTTTTTATCGTCGTTTATGGGAATTTTGAGTTTGATTATCGTAGCGGTTATGATAGGCTCTATCCCTGCTTCGTTTAAGCAATACCCTATCACAGATAAGCCCGTCATCGAAATAGACGGCAAAAATTTGACGGTAAACGGCAAAACCCTTAAAATTCAAGACGTAAGTTCGGTTAAACTTACGATAACCGTCGCTCCCCTTCAAACCAAAGCCGAAAACGAAAAATTCTTGGAAGAATTGTCGGTTAAACGCCCCGAAGACGGCATTACCGGTAATATCGATTTCGAACTTAAAAACCCTATCGATAAATCCAAAGTTTTATATACTACCGTCGCTAACTCTTTCGAGGCTCTCGTCGCTTTATATATGGCGGGCATTAAACACTATTCTATCGTTTACGTTATGAAAAAAGAAGTTAAAGAGTGTAAGTTCGACCTTGGAAACGTCGAACTCGATAACGGCGATAAGTTGTCTTCTCTTTCGAAAAAAGACAGATTAAAACAACTTTATTAAAAATTATAAAAACTATTGACGAATCTTTTCTTTCGTGTTATACTGACGATATCAAAATGATATCAAAGGAGAAAACATGGAAGAAAAGATTTTATTTAACAAAAAACACGGTATGCTTGCGCTTATCGTAATAACTTTAATCGAGATTTTCGGCATAGCACTTACGGCTGTCGGCGGATATTTCGTAGAAAATTACGGAATATACACCCCCGTCGTTTTAGGTGCTATAATCGCCTGCGTCGCTTGGATAGGATATTTGGGACTTAAAGTTCTCCGTCCGCAAGAAGCACTCGTTTTAACCCTTTTCGGAAAGTATTTGGGAACGATTAAAGACGAAGGCTTTTATTTCGTCAACCCCTTCTGTACGGCGATTAACCCCGCATCTCAAACAAAACTTTCACAAAGCGGGGACGTTAAAAATACGGGCATATTAAACGCCGTATCTAATGCCGGCGAAAACAATTTATCGGTAAATTTAGCGAATAAAAAAATATCGCTTAAAATTATGACCTTAAACAACAGTCGCCAAAAAATCAACGACTGTCTCGGTAATCCTATCGAAATAGGAATTGCGGTTATGTGGAAGGTCGTCGATACGGCAAAGGCTGTATTTAACGTCGATAACTATAAAGAATATTTGTCCCTGCAATGCGATAGCGCACTACGAAATATCGTTAGAATTTACCCTTACGACATTGCGCCGAACGTCGATACGACGGGGGACGGACTTGCCGACGAAGGCAGTTTAAGGGGTTCGAGCGAAGTCGTCGCCGAACGAATTAAAGACGAAATTCAGTCTAAAGTTAAAGAAGCGGGAATAGAAATAATCGAAGCGAGAATAACCTATCTTGCGTATGCGCCCGAAATTGCGGCGGTTATGCTTCAACGCCAACAGGCGTCGGCAATTATCGACGCAAGAAAAATGATTGTTGACGGTGCGGTCGGTATGGTCGAAATGGCGCTTGACAGATTAAAACAAAACGGCACGGTTGAACTCGACGAAGAAAGAAAAGCGGCTATGGTTTCTAACCTTTTGGTCGTTCTTTGCGGTAATAAAGACGCTCAACCCGTAGTAAATTCCGGAAGTTTGTACTAATGGACGATAATCAAAAGAAACAAATACCGCTTCGACTTTCGTCAAAACTCTTCGACGCAATATCGGCGTGGGCGGAAGACGATTTTAGGTCGATAAACGGTCAAATAGAATATTTACTTTCCGAGTGCGTTCGCCAACGCAAGAAAAACGGGAAGTACGTTTCGGACGAAATCGACGTACCGCCCGATTTAGACGTGTAAAATGACTGACTTTTTATTCTTTTTTAACGCAATATCTTTGGGCGTTGCACTTGCTATGGACGCCTTTTCGGTTTCGATAGCAAACGGGCTTTCAGAACCTAAAATGAGTGGAAAAAAGACGACGCTCATTGCGTCGTCTTACGCTGTTTTTCAGTTTGCAATGCCCTTTATAGGTTGGCTGATTATTACGCTACTTGTAAGCGTGTTTTCTTTTCTAAACGCATTTATCCCTTGGGTTGCTTTAATCGTTTTATGCTATCTCGGAATAAAGATGCTCGTATGCTGTATTAAAGAAAACAAAAATAAAAAGACGGAAAGTTGTTCGTCGGTCTTGACCTTTCCTACGCTACTTCTTCAATCTGTTGCGACGTCTATCGACGCACTTTCGGTCGGACTTACGGTACAAAACTATTTATGGTACGAAACGGTCGTTTTTGCGCTTATAATAGGACTTATCACCTTTTGTATATGTCTTTTCGGACTTTTCGTCGGCAAAAAATTAGGCAAGAAATTTTCTTATGCCGAAGCGGTCGGCGGTATAATTTTAATAGCGATAGGACTTGAAATTTTCTTCACTAACGACTTTACGCTTTTATTTAACTTAATATTTTAACGAGAAAAAACAGTGGCGTTTCGGAAATTCGAAACGCCATATTTTTATTTGGTAATTTATATAAGGCTAACGGTTTGATTGAAGACAAGACTTCGTTTTGATGATATACCGTACTGTATACGGATTAAAGGTAAACGGTTCAATTTATTCAACGCCCGAAATAAGAGTTTAGAAACGAGTATGTCAAGGCTCGCAAACAAGTTGGGACGAAATAGACCTTGTTGGTCATCGAAATCCAACCCGCTTTGCAGAAACGCAGACAGACGAAGTTTATAAGCCCTTATTTTATCTTGAAACAGAAAGAACGGTATACCCTTGTTTCTCTATCGCCGATTTAATCTCTTCGTCGGAGGCGTCGCCTTCTAAAAGATAGGCGCAATTTTTCTTTAAGTCAACTTCGGCTTTTATGCCTAACGATAAAAAGGTGTCTTCTACACGCTTTTGACAATGCTTACACATCATACCGTCGATTTTCACTTTAACTTTTTCCATTTTTTTATCTCCTTTTACCATTTTAACAAAATTAAGTCGTAGGGCATTTAGAACGACGCTTACACTCGATATACTCATAGCACCCGACGCTATCATAGGATTTAAGGTTATCCCAAGCGGATAATACATAACTCCGAAGGCTATCGGTATTAAAATTATATTATAGAAAAACGCCCAAAAAAGATTTTCTTTTACGTTTTTCATAACCCTTTTCGAGTAGGAAGTGGCAACGGCAACTCCCGATAAATCGTTTCTTTGAAGTACGACCGACGCACTCTCGATTGCAACGTCTTCGCTAGCTCCTATCGCTATGCCGACGTCGGCGGTCGCAAGGGCGGGCGCATCATTTACGCCGTCGCCGACCATGGGCGTGTTTTTCCCGCCCAATTTCGGTTTGTCGTCGGAGGTGGTGTT
>JAZRYO010000214.1:0-1946 GCA_045600785.1 Christensenellaceae bacterium
ATAAAACAAGGGCTATCGCAAAAGCGATAGCCCGAAATTTTATTCTTGGCGAAGAATATCTTTAACCTTCATAAGTCGCATCGTCGCCGCCCTTTCGTTTTCGTCTAACTTTCCCTTTATATATTTTATCGTTTCTTCTATTTGCGGTATCATAATATATTCGAGTGCGTTAACTCTACGCTTGTTTCTTTCAATCTCGATTGCAAGCATTGCGACCGTTTTTTCTATCTCGGCAAGTGCTAAAAGTTTTCCTATAAGCCCCGATATTCTCTTGACCGAATAATCGGCTTCACTCGTCATTTCAAAAAACGAATAGGGATAAACTTCTCCGCTTTTACTCTCGCTTACCGTAATTTTCGGAGTTTCGACGCTCATTACGTCTTTAATTGAAAAATCGGCAGTGGTGCATACGACGGGCATTGAAAACGCCTTTTCGATTTCGCCTAACGAGTGGCTTGCCGACACAACGTTAAACTCTTTAAGACACGACGAAAGTTCGCCTTCGACTTCGTCCCGAAGGCGTTTGTTCTCTTTGATAAGAACGGTAAACTTTCTTATCATTTCGTCCGATTTGTCTTTCAAAAGTTTATGCCCACGAACTGCAGTCGATAATCTTGCCTTTAACTTTTTGAGTTCCATTCTCGTGGGGTTAACGTTAAGTCTTGTCATTTTATACCTTATTTTTCAAGATATTTCTCAATATATTTTTCTTTAATTCTTTTAAGTTCGGATACGGGTAAAATCTTCAAAAGTTTCCACCCTAAATTAAGCGTTTCTTCTATCGTACGGTTGGTTGTAAAACCTTGCGATACGTACTTTCTTTCAAACTCTTCGGCAAACTTTGCGTAAAGTTTATCGGTAGGCGTTAATGCGCTGTCGCCGAGTATCGCCGAAAGTTCTTTACACTCTTTTCCCCTTGCGTACGCAGAGAAAAGTTGGTTCATCGTATCGGCGTGGTCTTCTCTCGTTTTTCCGTCGCCTATACCCTTATCTTTAAGTCTTGAAAGGGACGGTAATACGTCTATAGGCGGATTAACGCCCTTTTTATAAAGTTCACGAGAAAGAATTATTTGCCCTTCGGTAATGTATCCCGTAAGGTCGGGGATAGGGTGCGTCTTATCGTCTTCGGGCATCGTTAAAATGTTAATTTGAGTAATCGAACCTTCTTTACCTTTTATTCTTCCCGCACGTTCGTAAATCGTCGCAAGGTCGGTATATAAGTACCCCGGATAACCACGACGACCGGGCACTTCCTTTTTAGCCGCAGACACTTCACGAAGGGCTTCGGCGTAGTTCGTAATATCGGTCATAATTACCAAGACGTGCATACCCTTATCGAACGCCAAATACTCTGCGCAAGTCAACGCCATTTTCGGCGTTGCAAGTCTTTCTATCGCAGGGTCGCTCGCAAGGTTTGTAAAAAGTACCGTCCTTTCTATTGCGCCCGTCTTTTTGAAATCGTCGATAAAGTATTGCGCTTCTTCGTAGGTTATACCTATCGCCGCAAAGACGACTGCGAATTTATCGTCGGCATTTAATACTCTCGCTTGACGTGCGATTTGCGCCGCAAGTTCGGCGTGCGGAAGTCCGCTCATTGAAAATACGGGTAATTTTTGTCCCCTAACCAGAGTGTTAAGTCCGTCTATTGCGGATATTCCCGTTTGAATAAATTCGTTGGGATAATTTCTTGCGGCGGGATTTATGGGCTCGCCGTTTACGTCCCTTTTAACTTCGGGGATAACGGGCGCACCGCCGTCTCTCGGATTACCCATACCGTCGAAGACACGACCTAACATTTCTTCGGAAAGGTCAATCGTTAAACTTCTTCCCAAAAACTTTGCCTTTGCCGTTGCGATTTTAAGCCCTTGGGTACTTTCGAAAAGTTGAACGACCGCTTTATCGTCTTTAACTTCCAAAACTTTACCACGTCTTATCTCGCCGTTCTC
>JAZRYO010000215.1:0-1986 GCA_045600785.1 Christensenellaceae bacterium
AAGTATTGAAAGACTACGATAAAATAAAGTGTCGTTGCGGAAGTGAATACGTCTTTAATAAAACGGTTGATTTGCAAGCCCAAAATATAGTTTTAAGCGACGAAAATATATCGCTGAATTTAGACGGAATAAGCGAATACGAAGATGTCGTCGATATATCATTTTACGGTTGTAGCCTTGGAAACGATTTATCCCGTCTTAAAAAATTCGGGTTTTATAAAAACGTCGAAAAGACCAAAAGTCAAATTGTAAACGTTATAGTTAAGGACGAAAACGGTTTAGAATTTGCGATAAACGTACCCGTTAATATTATCACGGCAAAGATATCTGCGTCTGATGACTTAAAATCAATTTATTCCGATAACTTCGGCAATTTTTATGGTTTTTACGTTTTGAAAAACGATATTTGTATCGACGATAAAATATGCAACGGACAATTTTTAGGTCAAATAGAAGGAAATAATCATACGGTTTTCTTTTCGGGTTTAGACGGTGGAGTTTTCTCGTCTATACAAAATGCGGAGTTTACAAATATATCTTTTTCGTGTATAAATTATCAAGGCGGACAACTTTGTATTTTTGCAAACAGTATTAAAAATTCGTCTTTTGAAAACTGTAAATTTTCAGTAAATTCCGAAAATACCGTTAAAACGGGCGAGAGCGGTGGTTTTATCGCTAATCTCGTGTCTGAAAACGTGAGTTTTATAAATTGTGATTTTGATTTTAGTTGCGTTGAAGTCTATTCGCTTTTCGGGGTTGGAAGCACTTTAACTCTTTCGTTTGAAGATTCTTTTTTACGGGCTGAAAACGTAGAAAATTTAGCGATAAACGGTGATAAATTTTTAAGTCCGTTTAGTGCGGAAGGTCTTAAAGGCGATTTTAATAAAACAGTCGATATTTACGAAGAAAATACAGTTTATTACGAAGATAAAATTTATGAAATTTTCCTTGGGAAAGAGTATGAAAACGCCAAAATTTCGAACTTGAAATTTAACGGCGTCGAAATAGAAAATTTCGAAAGCGAAAACGGAGTCGTTGATTTTACGTTTCCGTTTTCGGACGATGATATAGGGGATAACTTTTTAACTGCCGATTTAATTTTAGGCGGAATTTCTATAAAGGCTAATATTTATTTCACGGGCAAAACGAACGCAATTTTTTATACCGTAGATAGAGTTCAAACGATTGATTTAACAATGCGTCCTATAATCATGGACTTATTTGATTTTAGAGAATATATCGTTTTCGATATTTTATTCGACGGAATATCTCTTGGGGACGATTATCTCGATTTGAATTTTGATTTAATAAAAAATAATTTAGTTGACGGCGACGAAGGTAAAATTTTCGTGTATGCCTATAAGAGCGATAAACTTTATAAAATCGTTTATCCCGTTATCATAAAAAAATAAGGTGAGAGAATATGAATGAAAAAGAAATAAAAAAATATAGGGACTTTTATCGTGATTACCTATTAAACGACGTTATGAAGTTTTGGGAAAACTCCGACCTAATCGATAAAGAATACGGCGGATTTATTTCAAGCGTCGATAGAACGGGAAAATCGTATAACGACGATAAAAGCGTTTGGTTTCAAGGACGATGCCTTTGGACTTTTTCCAAACTTTGCAATTTATACGGCGAGAAAAAAGAGTGGGGCGAAGCGGCGGATAAGGGTGCGGAATTTATTAAAAAATACTGTATTGATACCGACGGTCGTATGTTTTTCACTTTGACTAAGGACGGAAAACCGTTAAGAAAGCGCAGATATTTCTTTTCGGAAAGTTTTTTGGTCGTCGGTTTTGCCGAATATTATGCTTTAAGGAAAAACAAGGAAGATTTAGACCTTGCCGAAAAGTATTTTAAGTTTATGTACGATATGTATAAAAACCCGTCTTCAGACCCGTTCAAGATTACGCCGAAAGAAAACGGAAACGTTAGAGATTTACACTCCAACGCAAACCCTATGGTTTTGGTGAGTTCGGC
>JAZRYO010000216.1:0-9937 GCA_045600785.1 Christensenellaceae bacterium
CATTGCGTTTGCGTACATCAAAACGTTTACACCGAAACTTGCCCAAATATTATAAAAAGTTATCATTGCAAACATTTTTTGCTTGTTGCTTTCGTCCAAAGGTGTTTTAACTATTTCGCCTGTTAAATCTTTGATTATAGCGGGATAAGCCAAATCAAAGAAGTATGCGTACATAGCATAAGTTACTATCGCAGACAAAATCGAAGGCATAAAAAGCATTACCCTGAAAAAGCCGGCGGCAGGGAATTTTTTTGCAATATAGTACGAGAATAAAAGTCCCAAAGGCATACTCGTACAAAGCCCAATCGCATACATCAAAAACGACGTTTTCGTAGCATCGATAATCTCGTCGGAGAGTACTAATTTCCAAGCATCCTTAAACGCTTGAAAAGTTAAATCCCACTCTTCAACATATTTAAGCGATACGGGGTCTTGCGTAATCTTTTTGAAAGCAAGTTCAAAAGACTGAAAGTTAACGCCTATATAAAACACACAAAATTGTGCTACTGGCCAAAGCAAAATAAGGCAGTAAAAAAGCAAATCTTTTTTTAGTCCTATGGGCTTTGACTTTTTTATTGTGTTCATCGTGTTTTTCCTTAATTACAAATAATTAGTTCCACCAATTTTCTTTAGAATATTTATACATTCCGTCAAAATATTGTTCGGCATTATGAACATCACTGTTAATCATCATAGCAACGGGGTTTTCATAGCCGTATCCCGAGTCGACAAATCCAGTACCGTTAAATTTGGTCTTATAATAGTTTTTTGCATCGAATTCGGTAGGATGTTGAACGTAAATCGCATGTCTTGAATACGGATAAACTACGTCGGAATTTCTAACGTACTCTATAAGTGATTTAGCATACGAAGTAAGACCTTGAATTTTTTCGTCAGGTATATCATAGTTTAACGCTTTAAGCGCACTCGTATATTGAGTAAATTTAACGAGCCATTCGTCAGAATATACGAATTTAATAAACTTAATTGCCAAATCTCTGACTTCTTTACTTAAACCTTTTTTAAGAATACAAATAGAATTTAAGTGGTCGTACAACGTGAAACTCTTACCACCGTCTAACATTCTTTGTTTGTCTGATAAAAGTTTTTCTTCGCTTTGCTTTGGAAGGGGCATCCACGCAAAGTCGTAATCGTACTTATCTTTGCTCGGATTATAATCGCTGAAAATTTCACCGTCTTCTGCTTCAGATTCCCACCAAACACCTTCCATTAAAATTGCTGCTTCGCCTCTTATAAATCTGTCTTGTGCAGCCGTTTGTTCGTCGGTTCCGTGAACGTAAGTCTTATCGTAGAAAGTTGAGTTTGCGATAATTCTATCCATAAAGTCAATAGCGTAATACTTACCTGCTTGACGTTGAAGTTCATAACCGTTATCTGCGGTAATCGTCGTAGGTTGTTCATCGAATACGAAATCACCGTGTTGAATAGTACCAAGGTCGTTTGCAACACCGTTGAAGGTATAGTTCATTATCATATTATCTAAACCTTCGTAGTCAGTCGTCAAAGCGTTTAAGGTATATCCAACGTATTGAATATTATATTTGTTAGTCCAAGTTACCGCTTTCGTTCCGGAAATATATTTAAGCAAAATGAAGAATTGTTCGTAAGTTGCGGGAAGACCGTCGTCAAAATCGCCGTAAACACCGTTAGGTCCTGCAGATTTCGTTTTATCTTGCGAATAATGTATAAAGTCATCGTCGTAATCGGCGTTCAAATTAGCAGGAAGGTCTTTTTTGAAATACCAACCGTTATCGTCAAACATTTTCTTATTATAAATAAAGCCGAAATAACCTGCATAGTGAGGCAATCCGTAATATTTACCTTCAACGTCGTAAAACTCTTGTTGTTGAGCGGTCAATTTATCTTTCAAAATCTTACCACCGTCAAACTCGTTAGGAGTCGTAACCGCTTCGGAAATATCTTCGATAACGTCGTCGGCTTTTAAGTTCAAATATTGAACGCCTTCCGAAAAATAAAGTTGATCTCTATCGTTAGTTTTAATAGCATTAGAATCTAACGGTGCAGTTGCTTTAACAGGGTCAACTACTATTTGAGCATAAGGAACTAATTTCTCAAATTCATTTTTAGCAGCATAAAGCCAATCGGTACCGTATCCGCCGTTATAGTTATAAACGTATAACTGAATTTTGGATTCGTCGATTTCTTCGTCTGTTCCACGGTCTCTCTTTTTACACGAAGCAAAAGAGATGCACATTATTGCCGAAATTACAACAGCAAAAAGTCTTGTTACAAATTTTTTCATATTGTCTCCTTTATCATTTAGTATCTTTACTAAAAATTTATTTAAGCATAAAAATACTTCGACTTTGATATTTTAACAAATTATCAATACTTTGTCAATAAATTAACTAAAATTTTGTGCAAAACATACAAAAAATGTTTATGTCGTAATAGTCTTTATTTTTATCGCAAATTCCGTCGATTTTACAAAAAAAATAAAAAAAATCTCCGAAAAATTTTCGAAGATTTTTTTATTTTATAATCCCCATCTCGTTTTCAAATAGTCAACCGTACAAGCGGAAGGCTCTGCAAAACAATTAAAATTCAACCTAACCATATCGTTGTATAGCGTTTGTTTATACTCTTTACTCATTCCACCCAAGACTTCAACCCTTAAAAATCTCGGCGTAATGCTTTCGATATCGATATGCATTTTATAATTAAGATATGCGGGGCAAGTTTTGTCTTCAAAAGCATTGTCAAGCGCTTGATAAGCCTTGTTTATCCACTCATCATACGGGTCTAACCCGTACTTTGTCCAATATTGCATAAGTGTATCTCGTAATGCTCCGCTATATTTATACGATACTGACATTTCGTTTAAGAAATAATCTATTTGATACCTAACAAAATTAAACGCATTTTTCATTTGAGAACTTGCAGGACCGAAATAAGTGTTGAAGTAATTATCAATTATTTCGTCATAATGCTCGATTGTATAATCTAAATCAATTAACGCTTTTGAATCGATATAGTTTTTAAGTTTACCGAAACCCGACACGTTGCTAGCCGTATGTGCGCCTTCGTTAAACATAAATACTGCATTAGAATCCAAACACATTTGATACCAACCTAAAACGTAATCCCAACTGCCGTACGGTTGGATATATCCGCCCGGAGAATTCGAAAGTTTATTTACGTCATATTGAAAATGAGTCTGATATAGCCACATATGAATATCGTCGCATATTTTACTCCACTCTTTAATCGTGTTGACGTACGTTTTATTAACGTTATCGTCAACAGGCGCAGCAAAACTTGCGGAGATGGGTGCAATCAATATAGAAACGTTTTCACATTTGACACCCGTAGGTGCAGATTCGGTCGCTTTATACGCAAAGGTTATCGCTTTTATCGTTCTTTGATCAAAACCGCCTTCTTCAGTTTTAAGCCAAGCGTTAAGCCGACCTATTACGTCGTTAAGAAAGTTTATAAGTGTTTTCGATGCATAATTCGTGCCAACGGCCTTACAAGCCGAACAGCCACAACTGTCGGAATTGTCCATATTGAAGAAAGAAATATAATCTTTATTTATATTATTTTTCGATTTGACGACAATCTTCATATACTCTAAAACAGTCGTTTTCATAAGTTCGAGTTCGGTCGCATTGCCGTGTGCAGTATAACAAAGTTGGATACCCGCTTTTGAAGTGTAAGACGACTTTGAAGACCAATAAGAATTTCTGTTTGCAGTTGTCGTATTCGTATTATTCGTCGCATACCAATTTGCATGACTTGTTTTATACATTTCAGGCGGTAAATAGTTAAATGCGTTATGATATAAAAGGTCGCCGTATTCCGAAGATGTGGTTCCTCCCGTATATTTGTATCTATTCGGAACGTACATATAAGGACTTAAATTAAAGCCCATACCGTAAATTTCGTTATAACTTCCTATTGTCTTACCCGTTTTTATTTCGACAACACTCGTCGATGACTTCGTACCGTTTGTATATCCCGTAATACGATTTTCAAACGACACGACGTTAACGTAATCTATTTCAGGTATATCTTTACCGTCATTATTATATATTATTTCATCAAATCCGAAATCATCAAAGCCTATCGATTCGGATAAGAATTTAATTATTGCAACTTGATAATCTTTTGAATTGCTTGCCGAAACAAAAACGGAATTACCAACTTTTTTAACGCAATATTCGTCTTTATTAAGGTTTATTCCTGCTTGACTTAAAATATTTGAATTGTTGCCTATGAATACGATTTTTTGTTTATCGTTCCACTTTGGTAAAACTCTTGTAATTCTGATTTCACTCGAAAGACAATTATCAAAATGCATATTCATAAAGTCAATGGCTTTAACAAAATCGTCGGAAGTACCATCTAAAACAAAAAGATAATCGTCTGTTAAATCGGAATACGAATTGCCGAAATTAAATTGTCCGACTTCATTTACGTTCCAAAGTTTATTATTCCAAGCCTTAAATAAACCGTTTGTTAATTTTCCCGTCTTATTAACAAATTTATTTGAATCGTCAAACGAATAACTTCTCGGAATAAAAACGAGAGCGTTAGAAATAGACGGCGTCGAACTTCCGAAAAGAGACACCTTACTTTCATTTCCTTTAAGTACGGAATAACATAAATCGACGGCAAGATTAGATATTTTTACTTTGTCGGAATTATTTCCAAGTACGATATTTGCGTTCGTTCCGCTTGACGTATCAATATTATTACAAGTAATCAAAACGTTCGATAATAAACCGTTTCCGCCCATTGCTAAAACGTTTGCACCGCTTTTAACGTTTTCAACGACAAAGTTTACGTTTTTAACCTCGCCCGAATTTGCTAAAAGTCCAAAGAAAGACGAATTTGATTCTTCAAAAGAAAGCCCCGAAACGCAATATCCTTGACCGTCGAAAATACCGCAAAATCCTTGTCCGTCAGTCAACGCCGTCGCAGTAGATTTATCAATAAGTTCAAAAGTACCGTCAAAAACAATATCTTCGCCTAAAACAAAACAACCACCCCATAAATTATCTTGACCGTTTAGTTTGCAAATATTTTCGGAAATAGTCTTGAAATTCTTAAAGTTTTCATTTGTTAAAACCTTATTTACTATTCTTAAAGCAACGTCAAAAGAAAATTCATTATCATCGTCTTTGAAAAATAATTTAACGTTTTGATATCCGTAATCGTTTCCAAAAACTTGACTTCTGAATTTAAGCGTTCCGTTTTCAAAAGTTGCATTAACGTTTTGACCTTTATATTCCGCCTTCAAAAACTCTCCGTTTACCGTATCGTCCAAAGTAAACTCACAGTTTGGATTAGTATATCTTATCTTGCCACCCGAAAACGTTTCGTCTAAAATAACGTCGATAGGTGCAAGAGTGTTCATATGTTTAAGCGTTGGAATTCCACCTATAAATTTCCATAAAGAAGTATCCCAAGTCGAAATATTGTAATTAAACAAAGAATTAGAAGTTATATCGTCGTAAGAACAGAAACAATCGACAAAATCGGGAAGTCCGTCCTTATTTATAAGCGAATAGACCGAATTATTTACCGAACTACCCGTTTTTTCGTCGGCTGTTTTCAATACGGGATTACCGAGTAAAAGATAAACTCCGTCAAAGGTATTTTCAAGTCCTTTACCGATTAGTTTAACGTTTTCGGTATTTACGGAATATTTACCGTCGATTTCCTCTCCGCTATAATCTAAAAATTCGGTATTATACATATCGATAAACGAATGAGAAACTTTTGCACCGTTATAAATAGCCGAAGAATAAAACGTTCCTAAAGTACCGCTACTGCCAAATTGTATCTTTTTATACGAAACGAAAACGTTTTCGATATTGCCGTCTCCCAAATGAACGACTAAACTTCCCTTTACTTTGATTTCCGAATCTAAAAAAGCAACGTTTTTAATAGTTCCGCCGTTTAACGTCGATATAAAACCTGCGCCGTTTAGATTTGATACTTTTAAGCCGTAAATTGCATGTCCTTTCCCATCGAAAACGCCCTTAAATCCACCATTTGAAACGTATGCGGAATCGGTAATAGACCAAGGATTCGGCGCAACTTTTTTAGAATTAACCATACCTTTTCTATCGCCGTTATATTCGATATCGTTATCTAAAATAAAGTAGCCGTCAAAACGTGCATCGATACTTCCGTCAATAAGGTCGGATATTAAATCCATATCGTCTAAATCTTTTTTAGAATTTATTACTTTGTTAACGTAAATTACTTTAAGCGCTAAAGTGTGTTTTTTTGCGCCTGCGGTAGTAAATACCAAAGTAGCGTCTTTAACTTCTTCGAAATACTTAACGCCTAATCTATCGAAAGAAAATTCGCCGTTTACGATTTTTTCGACGTTATCAAACTTAAAACTCGAAATTTTCGTAGGTTCTACGCCCGTGTATTCTAAAACGTATCGCCTCAAATAATCGACCGTCGTTGCTTTTTCGCCGAAAACCAAACGGTTATTTTCTACCTTATAATCTTCGGTAATATAGAAGACGTCTTTAACTACCGTCGAAAACGATACTGTTTCGCCACATTTACTACATTCGCCTTTTTCAATGTCGTTTTCTATCGTCCACTTAAAACTGTGAACGCATCCGATATCAACCGATTCGCTCTCGGATTCGCTCTCCGATTCACTCTCTGATTCCGATTGTTTTTCCGACACGCTTTCGATAACCGATTGTCGTTCTGAAACATTTTCTCTTAAAGATGAACTTTCAGTAAACGAACTGTCGGGTGTTCCGCAAGAAACTAAATAAATGCAAGAAAAAATAGCACAAATTACAGTTAAAACAGCAATAATTTTACTTTTCATATTTTCTCCTTATCATAAAAAATGCGTCGTAAATTTACGACGCATTTACATCAATTATTTCGCATATTCAACGCAGCGCCATTCTCTTATAACGTTAACCTTGATTTGTCCGGGATATTCAAGTTCGCTTTCGATTTTCTTTGCGATGTCTTTAGCAAGAAACATAGCTTTATTGTCGTCGATTTGTTCGGGTTTAACCATAACCCTTATTTCTCTACCCGCTTGAATTGCATATGCCTTCTCGACTCCGTTAAAGCTTGAAGAAATGGCTTCAAGTTGTTCAAGTCTTTTAATATAGTTTGTATTCGTTTCTCTTCTTGCTCCAGGTCTTGCTCCGGAAATTGCGTCGGCAGCTTGAACCAAAATCGCTTCGATGCATTTAGGTTCAACGTCGCCGTGATGCGCCTCAATACAGTTTATAACGTTTTTGCTTTCTTTATACTTCTTTGCAAGGTCAACACCTATTGAAATATGTGTTCCTTCAACTTCGAAGTCAACTGCTTTACCTATATCGTGTAAAAGTCCGCCACGCTTTGCAAGGTTTACGTCAACGCCAAGTTCGGCAGCCATAAGTCCTGCAAGATGCGAAACTTCCAAAGAGTGTTGCAAAACGTTTTGACCATAACTCGTTCTGAATTTTAATCTACCGAGAAGTTTGATAAGTTCGGGGTGAATTCCGAAAAGTCCGACTTCGAATACTGCCGAATCACCCGTTTCCTTGATTTGCGTTTCAAGGTCCTTTTTAACCTTTTCAACCGTTTCTTCGATTCTTGCCGGATGAATTCTACCGTCGGCGATAAGTTTTTCAAGCGCAATTCTCGCAACTTCACGCCTAACGGGGTCAAATCCCGATACGATAACGACTTCGGGAGTATCGTCGATTATAAGTTCGATACCCGTTGCGTTTTCAAGCGCCCTAATGTTTCTACCCTCACGACCGATTATTCTTGCTTTCATATCGTCGTTAGGAAGGGGAATAACCGAAACGGTTATTTCGGAAGCATGGTCGGTACAACATTTTTGAATAGCCAAACTTATTATATCTTTGGCTTTCTTGTCCGCTTCGTCCTTTGCTTCTTGTTCCAAATTTCTAACTTGAACGGCAACGTCTTTACGGGTTTCTTCCAAAATAGCGTCGGATAATTGCTTTTTGGCTTCTTCTTTTGTAAGCCCCGCAACTTCTTCGAGTTTTTGAACTACACTCTCGTATTCTTTATCAATCTTTTCTTGTTTGGCATTCAAAGATTGAAGTTTTCTGTCAAGTTCGCTTTTTTGTTGTGCGAGTTCTTCGTTTTTACGGAGAAGGTCGCTGTCTTTTTTGTTCAAAACTTCGTCTTTTTGGTTTAATCTTTGTTCCATTCTTTGAAGTTCGGCACGTTTTTCTTTTGCCTCTCTTTCAATATCATTACGAAGTTTAAGTTCCTGCTCTTTAGCCTCTAAGACCGCTTCTTTTCTTATTTGTTTACAATCGTTTTCAGCGTCTTCTTTCATCTTATTGATAACGCTTTTAACCGAATTTACTTTTGATTTACCAAATCCTTGAGTAAATATAAAGCACAAAACTGCGCCGATAACAACACCGACGACGGCAAAAACAATCGCAAGACCGACCGAAACGCCGTCAGAAACTAAAAGCAGGGAGTTAAGATAAGTTTTCATGTCTATCCCTCCCAGGAAAAAATTTATTGTAAAATCTATATAAAACTACAATATATATCCTACTTTTAATATTATAACACAATATATACAAAAAATCAACAGTAAAATAAAAACAATCGCTAAAATTTGCGATTGCTTTATATTTTATATTAATAAGGATAAAACGTCTTGTTTATTGACGCAGTATTCGGCAATTTGACAATCAACCGAAGCGTGCTTGATAAACTCGTCCTTAAACCCGAAATTATGTATTTCGCATTTTATTCCGTTATCGCTTAAATAACGGCATACGGAACTACCGAATCCGCCTATCAAAACGTTTTCTTCCATCGTTATAACGTTTTTACCGGATAATGAATTTAATACTTTCGTATCCAACGGTTTAACCGTTCTTGCATTAATAACCGAAACTTCGTCGTTCTCTTTTGCAATTTCGTAAGCAAGCCTGATCATTCTCGGACCAACTGCCAAAATAACGTTCTTTTTGTCTATATTTCCTTCCCAAAGAGAGTTTGAAAACGAAAGATGATTTTCAAAAACGTCGTTTTTGCCGTTAGGATAACGGATAGCGCAAGGCGAATTTAATAGAACGGCGTAATTTAATGCGTCTTGAAGTTCAACGGTATCTTTAGGTGCGATAACGGTTAAATTCGGTATCTCTGATAGATAACTCAAATCGAAAAGACCTTGATGCGTTATACCGTCAGAACCTACCGCTCCCGCCCTATCGATTAAAAACACAACGGGTAAATTTTGCATACAAACGTCGTGAATAATTTGGTCGTAAGCACGCTGTAAAAAAGTCGAATAAATACAAACGACAGGTTTTAATCCACCTTTTGCAAGACCTCCTGCAAAGGTTACGGCGTGTTCTTCGGCTATACCGACGTCGAAAAATCTCGTCGGGAATTTCTTTTCGAAATTTTCAAGCCCCGTTCCGAATTTCATACCTGCACATATTGCAACAATTTTATCGTTATTTTCGGCAATTTTGGAAAGTATTTCACTTATTGAAGACGAAAAAGAACACTCGCCTTGAACGAGATTTTTTGATACGCCGTGATAAAAATCGGGGTTGTTTTCCGCTTCCGAATACCCCTTCCCTTTAACTGTTTTAAGGTGTAATAAAACGGGTTTAGTCGGATTATTTTTAATGTTTTCGAAAATTCTAACGAGTTCTTCTATATCGTTTCCGTCGAAAACTCCGAGATATTTTAGTCCGACCGCTTCGGTAATTGATTTTCTATTAAGTAAAAACTTTATTTTCGACTTTAACGATTTCAAAAACTTTCCTATAAAACAATTACCGACCGTACGGTTAATAAAATGCATCAAACGACTGTATGAACGCCTTGTCGAAACTTTTGCGAAAAACTTATAAAGTCCGTTATCGTTTTTAGATATCGACATACCGTTATCGTTCAAAAT
>JAZRYO010000217.1:0-12928 GCA_045600785.1 Christensenellaceae bacterium
GTATAAGAGACAATCGGGTGGTAAAGGTCAATACGGTCACTGCCGTGTCCGTTTCGAGCCTTTGGAACCCGGAAAAGGATTCGAATTCTACGACGAAACTGTCGGCGGATCTATCCCGAAGGAATATATCGAGCCTGTTAGGAAGGGTATCGAAGAAGCGTCCAAGAACGGATTCCTTGCAGGATACGAAATGGTTGACTTTAAGGCTACCGTTTACGACGGTTCTTACCACGAAGTCGACTCTTCGGAAATGGCGTTCAAAATCGCAGGTTCGCTTGCGTTTAAGGACGGTATGAAGAATGCAAATCCCGTGTTGTTAGAGCCTATAATGAAGGTTGAAATCGTAACTCCCGAAGACTACTTCGGAGACCTTATGGGCAACGTTTCTTCTCGTCGTGGTACTATTTTAGGTACTGAGGACAGAAACGGCTCGAAAGTTATCGATTCGTATATTCCCCTTTCGGAAATGTTCGGTTATGCGACCGAACTCCGTTCGAGAACGCAAGGTAGAGGTCAATTCACGATGCAATTCGACCACTTCTCCGAATGTCCGAAGTCGATTTCCGAAAAGATTATCGGAGAGAGAGCCGTAAAGAACGAAGACTAATTTCGTAAAACAGCAAAAGCCGAACGGGTTTCGTTACGCCAGATTTTGCGAAGCAAAATAGTGGCGAACGTGCGGTAAAGAGCGAAGACTAATTTCGTAAAACAGCGAAAGCCGTAAAGAACGAAGACTAATCGGTAAACAAAAAACAGTATCCGTGAAATGCGGATAATAAATAAGGTTATTTAGCGCCCACGGGCGTAATAATACAAAAAATCTTAAATTAAAATTTATTTGGAGGAAACAAAAATGGCAAAAGCTAAATTTGACAGAAGCAAGCCACACGTAAACATCGGTACCATCGGCCACGTTGACCACGGTAAGACTACTCTTACTGCTGCAATCACTATGGTTATGGCTGCCAAGGGTGGTGCTGAAAAGATGAGATATGACCAAATCGATAAGGCACCCGAAGAAAAAGCAAGAGGTATTACGATTAACACCGCACACGTTGAATATCAAACGGACGCAAGACACTATGCGCACGTTGACTGTCCCGGCCACGCAGACTACGTTAAGAACATGATAACGGGTGCTGCACAAATGGACGGCGCAATCTTGGTTGTTGCTGCAACCGACGGTCCGATGCCTCAAACCAGAGAACACATTCTTCTCGCAAGACAAGTTGGTGTTCCCAAGATTGTCGTATTCTTAAATAAGTGCGACCAAGTTGACGACCCTGAACTTTTGGAACTCGTTGAAATGGAAGTCAGAGGACTTTTGGACGAATACGGATTCCCCGGAGACGACACTCCTATCGTTAAGGGTTCGGCATTAAAGGCTTTGGAAAAAGCGTCGAGTGGTGCTGCCGATGCAGACATTTTGGCTGCTCCCGAATGTCAATGCGTTTTGGAACTTATGAACCAAATCGACACTTACATTCCTACCCCTGAAAGAGACGATGCGAAGCCCTTCCTTCTTCCCGTTGAAGACGTATTCACGATTTCCGGTCGTGGTACCGTTGCTACCGGAAGAGTTGAAAGAGGTGTTGCACACGTTGGCGACCCCGTAGAAATCGTTGGTCTTCAAGACAAGCCCACGACTTCGGTTATTACCGGTCTTGAAATGTTCAGAAAGACCTTGGACGAAGCACAAGCAGGCGATAACGTCGGCGCACTTCTCCGTGGTATCGACAGAACCGGTATCGAAAGAGGTCAAGTTATTACGAAACCCGGAACCGTTAACGCTCATACCGAGTTCAGCGGTCAAGTTTACGTATTGACCAAAGAAGAAGGCGGAAGACATACTCCTTTCTTCAACAACTATCGTCCTCAATTCTATTTCAGAACTACCGACGTTACCGGAACCATAAAACTTCCTGCGGGAGTTGAAATGGTTATGCCCGGCGACCACGTAACGATTGACGTTACCTTAATCACTCCTATCGCTTGCGAAGAAGGTTTAAGATTCGCTATTCGTGAAGGTGGTAGAACCGTAGGTTCCGGCGTCGTTGCTAAAATCACGAAATAATTATTAACGACAATTAAAATTTGCCGACTGCAAAAGCAGTCGTCATTTTTTTATCGCTTGCATTTTTCAATAAAAGGTGCTACAATAATTTTGCGGCACAATTGAATAAAAGATTACATTTACGAAATACTTCTATTCGGTAGAAGTATGCTTTTCGTATATTTATTTCGTAATTGTGATCTTATCCAATCTAATGAATAAATTGTGCTGCAAAGCGAACGGCATATTTTTTACAGGGTGTCGCATCGCAAGGTGTGGCACTTTTTTTATGGTAAAAAAATGAAAATTGCATTTTTTGGACACAGAAACGATTACAAACTTAAAGAAAAAGTAGGCGACGAACTTAAAAGAATTTTCGACGAAAAAATAGCGACGGGAGAAGTTGAACTGTTTTTCGGCGGGAAGTCCGATTTTGATTATTTTGCAAAAGAAACGGCAAGAAATTATAAGCAAAAAAACCCGAAACTAAAACTCACGTTTGTTTACGCATATATGCCCAAAGAAGATTTATACGTTAGCGGGATAGACGAAACGGTTTATCCACCGATAGAAAACACACCGCTAAAATTTGCGATAATTGCGAGAAATAAATGGATAGTCGAACAGTCAGACCTTATTATTTTTTGTGTAAACAGGGAATACGGTGGGGCGTATGAAATGCTAAAACACGCAAAGAAAAAAAACAAAGAATATATAAATTTAGGAACGGTAAAGGCATAAAAAAAACGGAAACAAATGTTTCCGTTTTTTAACTAAATAATTAAATTACGCTCTGTCTACTTTGTTGCTTTTAAGACAGCGTGCGCAAACGTAAGCAGAAGTAATAACGCCGTCGTTTACGACTCTTACTTTTTGAACGTTTGCATTGTATAAACGGGGAGTTTTACGGTTAGAGTGGCTAACCTTGTTTCCCGATAATTTTCCTTTTCCACAAATACTGCAAACTCTTGACATATCTAAACCTCCAAACAGAAGAATTTACTTTTTTAGCATAGATACTATACCACACTTTAATTTTTAATGCAAGGATTTTAACGTCTTTTAGCAAAAAAAGATATAAAAAAGACTAATAAACTAACAAAAAGGGTAAAATCTCTTGTAAAATAATATTAAATATTATATAATTATATAAAAGGAGAGAAATATGGCTGTTGCAACTTCTAACATTTACGGAAAAATTGCAATATCGGACGAAGCCATCGCCAAAGTGGCGACGCACGCTGCGTTGGAGTGCTACGGGATAGTCGAAATGGTACCCCGTCGTTTTCGTGACAGTTTATCTCAACTTTTCAAAAAAGACCAAAACACGAAAGGCGTTAAGGTTGAAACTGCGGGCGACCGTATTTTCATCGACGTTTTCGTTATCATAAAATTCGGCGTTTCTATATCCGCAGTTGCGGACTCCTTAAAAAGCGCCGTTAAGTATCAGGTAGAGCAGTTTACGGGTATGGTAGTAGATACCGTCAACGTAAACATTATAGGTGTAAAACTTTAAGTTTTTCTATAATATCGTTCTGCCTTTTCGTTATTTTCGGAGGATAATAATGCAAAAGGAAATAAACGGTGCGGTATTTTCGAAAATGGTCGTAAGTGCCACGAAATTACTCGACGTAAACCGTGATTATATAGATAGTTTGAACGTATTCCCCGTTCCCGACGGAGATACGGGAACGAATATGAGTTTGACGATGCAATCAGCCGTCAAAGAGTTAAACGGGTTAAACAACGCTTCCTTATCGGAAGTGGCGGACGCCGTATCCCGTGGTGCGCTTCGTGGCGCAAGGGGTAATTCGGGAGTTATAACTTCCCAAATTTTCAAGGGACTTTGTCAAGTATTCAGAGAGTCCCAAAAAATCGACGTAAAGACCTTTTCAAAGGCGTTAAAGAGTGCGACTGAAATTGCGTACAGCGCCGTTTCAAAGCCAAAGGAAGGCACGATTTTAACCGTTTGCCGTATGATGTCCGAACATGCCCAACAAGTTGTGGGAAAGTGTAAAGATATTGAAACTTTCTTCCAGGAAATTATAGCAAAAGGCGAAGAAGCGGTAAACAAAACCCCCGAACTTTTGCCCGTTCTTAAAAAAGCGGGAGTCGTTGACTCGGGCGGTATGGGACTTTTGACCATATATCAAGGTATGTATAAAGCCCTAATAGGCGAAGAAATCGAAGGCGGAAATCTTGAAACTCAAGAAACGAAAACTTCGTCGTCGCCTATGGAGCACGCCGACATTTTGAATTTAGGGACGATAGAATTCGGCTATTGTACCGAGTTTTTCATAATAAACTTAAAGAAAAAGACCACTCTTGCCGACATTGACAGACTCCGTGAGTATTATATGACGATAGGCGACTGTGTTTTGGTTATCGGCGACCTTGAATTCGTTAAAGTCCACGTTCACACGAACACTCCGGGACTTGCGTTGACAAAAGCCCTTCAACTCGGCGAAATCGACAAGATTAAAATAGAGAATATGTTCGAAGAGAACAGGGCGCTTATTAAAAAGTACGAAGCAGAGAGAAAGGAAATGGGTATGCTTTCTATCTGTTCGGGCGACGGTATGGCGGAAATCTTCAAAGATATTAACGTTGACCGTGTTATAGAAGGCGGACAAACGATGAATCCGTCGGCGCAAGACATTGCGGACGCAATCGTCAAGATTAACGCCGAAAACGTATTCGTTTTCCCCAACAATAAGAACATAATTTTAGCGGCGGAGCAGTCGAAATCGCTTGTAGAAGGCAAGAAAATTTACGTTGTTCCCACGAAAAACGTTCCCCAAGGAATATCGGCTGCGCTTGCGTTCAACCCCGACGTTTCGGCGGACGAAAATCTCGTCAATATGCTACACGAAATCGACAATATTACGGCAGGTCAAGTGACTTACGCCGTAAGAGATGCGTCGGTTGACGGTTTTCAACTTAAAAAAGGCGATATAATTGCGCTTGACAATAAAAAGGTACTCGCACAAGGCGAAGACGTTTCTTCGGTCGCTTGTTGTTTAGTCGATAAACTCAAAAGTTCGGGACACAGCCTTATAAATCTCTACTACGGTAGCGACGTTAAGGAAGAAGACGCAGTTAAAGTTCAAGAAACTTTGCAAAATAAGTATAAAGATATGGACGTCGAACTTTTCAGGGGCGGTCAATCTATTTATTACTACATAATATCACTCGAATAAAATTTTACGCCGATGCAAAATTGCATCGGCGTTTATAAAAATTATGAAACTTGAAGACGTGAAGGGCATAAGCGACAAAAGAAAAGCCGATTTCAACAAATTAGGCGTCTTTTCGCCACAAGACCTTATAAAACTTTATCCCAAAAACTATCTCGATTTGACAAGTGTTCAGTCTTTGGAGCACGCTTATAATCACGAGATAATTTTGTCGTTCGGAAAAATAATAACGAAACCGAGCGTTTTCGTGTCCGCAAGAAGACTTAAATGCGTCAAAGTTTTAGTCGAGCAAAACGAAAGGGTATTCACGGCGATTTGGTTTAACGCACCTTACGTTTTGGGAAGACTAAAAGTCGGCGAAGAATATTTGTTTTACGGCAGAATAAAAGCCGACTTCGGCGGGATAACGATAGTCAATCCGTCGTTCGAGCCTATGGATAAAAATTATAGGCTAAAAGGCATAATTCCCGTTTACAATTTGAAAGGCAATTTAACCCAAAGAGCAGTCGGCGACTGCGTTTACGAGTGCTTAAAGGTTTGTAATACCGATAGCGTCATACCCTATAATTTAGAAAAAAAGTACGGTCTAACCCCCTTAAAATCGGCATATTTTGATATACATTTTCCTAAAAGCATAGAAAATATAGAAAAGGCGACCGAAAGGCTTGCCGTCGAAGAATTTTTCACGCTTATCTCGGCGTTTAAGATAATCAAAGGGGACAGACAGCAAATAAGGGCAAACGAATATCTCGTAAAATCCGCCGATTTAAGAGAATTTACGAGAAGGTTTAACTTCGAGTTTACCGACGGTCAAAAAAAGGCGGTCAACGAAATTTACGCCGATATGACCAGCCAAAAAACAATGAATAGACTAATCGAAGGGGACGTCGGAAGCGGTAAAACGGCGGTCGCCCTTTGTGCGATATATATGGCGGTCAAGAGCGGTTATCAAGCGACGATGCTTGCGCCGACCGAAATTTTGGCAAGACAAAACTATAATATAATAAAAGAGAAGTTCCCCGATTTTACGGTCGAGTTTTTGTCGGGTTCACTTAAAGCGAGTGAAAAGACCGATATTAAAAGGCGAATAAAAGACGGAAGTGTTAAAATCGTCGTCGGCACTCACGCAGTCATACAAAAGGACGTCGAGTTTTACAACCTGTCCTTATGCGTGTGCGACGAACAGCACCGTTTCGGCGTAGGGCAAAGAAGCGAACTCGAAAAAAAGGGCATTATTCCCGACGTACTCGTTATGTCGGCAACCCCGATACCCCGAACTCTATCGCTTGTCTTTTACGGCGATTTGGATATAACTACGATAGTAGATAAGCCCAAAGGAAGAACGCCCGTATCGACCTATCTCGTCGGCGAAAACAAGTACGAAGGTATGCTAAAATTTATTACCGACAAGATAGAAGAAGGACGGCAAGTTTACGCCGTTTGTCCCAAAATCGAAGACGACGACGAAGGGACGGTAATGAGTGTTAAAGAACTTTTCGACGAACTGAAAAAAAGGCTTATAGGCGTTAAGGTCGGACTTATGCACGGCAAAATGAAGGACGCCGAAAAAGAAGAAATAATGCAAAAGTTCAAAGGTAAAGAGATTGACCTTTTGGTATCGACGACGGTCGTCGAAGTCGGTATTGACGTTAAAAACGCAACCGTTATGGTTATCTATAACGCCGAGCGTTTCGGACTTTCACAACTGCATCAACTCCGTGGCAGAGTAGGGCGTGGAACTGATAAAAGTTATTGTTTTTTATACTCGTCGTCGGACGACGAAAAAGCAAGAAAAAGACTTGAAGTCGTATGCGAAAATACCGACGGATTTAAGATAGCCGAAAAAGATTACGAGATGCGTGGAAGCGGTGATTTTTTAGGCGAAAGGCAAAGCGGAAAATTTTTAGACGAATTAAACAACCTACGCTATAAGGCGGAGAACGTGTTTTTAGCCAAGAAAATTTGCGACGAAGCGTTTGAAAACGGCGAGTTTACAGAGAAAATAAAACCCGTCGCAATAGAGAAATACGAAAGGCTTAAAGACGTAGCGATGAATTAAAAAAAGCACGGTTTTATTTTTGGAAAATCTCCAAAATAAAACCGTGCTTTAATTATGTTTTCAGTTTCGAAAAATTATTCTAAAACCGCCTTAATTCTTCTGACGCCCGACGCCGACGATTCTTCTTTTACTATTTTGAATTTACCAAGGTCGCCGGTATTTTCTGCGTGCGGTCCACCGCAAATTTGTTTATCTACGTCGCCTATCGTATAGACCGAAACGATTTGGTCGTCGCTATCGGCGTGGAACACACCGTAAGCGCCCGACGAGATAGCGTCTTTATATTTAAGTTCGGATTTGACGACGGGAATTTTTTTAGAGATAACGTCGTTTACGAAGTTCTCCAAACTCTTTAATTCTTCGTCGGTCATTTTATGGTCGCAGTTAAAGTCGAATCTCATACGTTCGTCGGTTATATTCGAGCCTTTTTGTTCGGTAGAAGTTCCGAACATTTTACGGAGTCCCGCAAGCATAATATGAGTTGCGGTGTGGTACTTCGTCGTAATTTCGTTTCTCTCGGTCAAACCGCCTTTGGCGTTGGTCGTTTGTGCTTTACTTATTTCTTGATGGTTCTTAAACGCTTCGTCAAAGCCTTGTTTATCGACGGCAAACCCGACTTCTTCGGCAAGTTCTTGAGTAAGTTCGATAGGAAATCCGAAAGTATCGTAAAGGCGGAAAGCCTGTTTACCGTTAATTTCTGTTTCGGGAATATAGGACGGGTTTTGTTTAGCCATAAACTCGTTCTTTCTTTTTATGCCGTCGATACACTTGTTAAATTCTTTAATGCCCGTTGCAAGCGACGTTTCGAATTTCTCGGTTTCTTTTTTAATCTCGCCCAAAATATAATCTTCTTTTTCAACGAGTAAGGGATATGCTTCGTCGTAAATCTTTTCGATAAAGATTTTCGAGCACTCGGTAAGTACGGTAGGTTCAACGCCCAAAGTTTTGGTATATCTTATCGCCCTTCTTAAAAGTCTTCTTAATATGTATCCCGCACCGACGTTAGACGGAACGATACCGTTTACGTCGCCGATTAGCATAGTCGAAGTCCTTATATGGTCGGCGATAATTCTCATACACTTTCTTGCGTCTTCGTCATCGTCGTATTTTTTGCCCGACGCCTTTTCGAGATATTCGATAACGGGCGTGAATAAGTCGGTTTTATAACCGTCGGTCAAGCCGTTCAAGAACGCCAAAAGTCTGTCAAGACCGAATCCCGTATCTACGTTTTTATTTTTAAGCGGTTCGTAGCCCGTCGCCGTCTTTTTGTATTGCATATAGACGTCGTTTCCTATCTCGACGTATCTTCCGCAACCGCAAGCAGGACCGCAGTTTTCTCCGCAAGGCTTATCGTGTCTTGGATAAAACCACTCGTTGTCCGGTCCGCAAGGCGTACCGACAGTTCCTTCGAGTTCCCACCAGTTGTCCTTTTTGGGAAGATAGAAAATGTGATTTTCTTTTATGCCGACTTCTTTCAAAAGTTTAGCCGTTTCGTCGTCTCTCGGTGCGGACTCGTTTCCTTCGAACACAGTCGAACAAATCTTGTCGCCGTCAAGACCGAAAACCTTCGTTAAAAGGTCAAACGACCATTTTGTTTTTTCTTGTTTGAAATAGTCGCCGAGCGACCAGTTGCCCATCATTTCGAAAAAAGTGAAGTGAGTAGGGTCGCCAACGCTTTCTATATCTACCGTTCTGACGCAACCTTGAACGTTGCAAAGTCTTGTTTTTCCCGACGGGTGTGGTTGTCCTAAAAGATAGGGCATAAGCGGTTGCATACCCGCAACATTGAACATAACGCCCGTACTTCCGTCGCCGATTAGCGATACCGCACCGATATTTTTATGCCCCCTTTCTTCGTAGAATTTTATCCACGAGTTCCTAAGTTCTTTTGAAGTAATCATTTTTTCTCCTTTTGGGAAATTATATATTATTTATTATTATTTGTAAAGAAATTTTCAAATCTTTTTAGCGGACACGCCGTCTTTACTTATCATAACTTGATATCCCTTTTTAAGAATTTCGTCCCGAAGCGAATCGGACAAAGCGTAGTCTTTATTGTCTCTCGCCGTTTTCATTTGGTCGAGTAAAGAAACAACGTCGTTCGGGAGTTCTTCGCCGTTTTGCTTTTCGTAATTTTCGACGAACGATTTAGCGTCGAAACGGAAAAGTCCCAAAAGAGAATAGGTGCGTTTTATTTGGTTTAACATTTTTATCGCCGTTATATCGTTGACTGAAAGCAAAGCCTTAATCTTCTTAAAGTATGCGTATAGGTTGGAAATCGCAAGGGCGGTATTAAAATCGTCGGATAATGCCGAGTTAAATTCGTCGTCTATTTGGCTGTATCCGTCGTCCGATTTAAGCCCCGAATTTTCGGCGGATAAAAATACCTTGTAAAACTCGTATAAGTGCTTTTCGGCGTCGGGGAATAGGTTGTCGGTAATATTTATGTCGTTTCTGTAATTAGTTTGAAGCAGGGCGAATTTAATCGCTTCGTTCGAGTGTGTTTTCAAAAGGTCCGCCATAGTCAAACTGTTGCCGAGCGACTTACTCATTTTTTGACCGTTTACTTTAATAAGTCCGTTGTGTATCCAATATTTAACGAACTGTTTACCCGTAAGCGCTTCCGACTGTGCTATCTCGTTTTCGTGGTGCGGAAAGATTAAATCTCTACCGCCACCGTGAATATCTATTTGGTCGCCGAACGCCTTTCTGTTCATTGCCGAACACTCGATATGCCAACCGGGGCGACCTTTACCCCAAGGCGACTCCCAAAAAATCTCCCCTTCCTTTGCCGACTTCCAAAGAGCGAAGTCGAGCGGGTTTTTCTTTTCTTCGTCGTTTTCTATTCTGACGCCGTCCAAAGCGTCTTCCAAATTTCTATGCGAGAGTTTACCATAAGGCGCAAAGGATTCGACAGAGAAATACACGTCCCCTTTTTCCGTGGGGTAGGCGTGTCCTTTTTCGATAAGGCGTGAAACGAAGTCGATAATGTTGTCGATATTCTCGGTCGCTTTAAGCCAAACGTTAGGTTCGTCGATTTGCATATCCGCCATAACCTTGTCGATTTTTTTAATCATCATTTTGGCGTAAGCGTCGGCAGGGATACCCGTTTCTTTGGACTTTGCGATTATTTTATCATCGACGTCGGTATAGTTTCTCGCATACACGACGTCGTATCCTTGCTTTATCAAAAACTTACGGATAATATCGTAAATAAGAGCCTGATAGGTATGACCTATATGCGCTTCGCCCGATACGGTTATTCCGCAGGCGTACATATTGACTTTGTTTTCGTGTAAAGGCACGAATTCTTCTTTTTTGCCCGATAGGGTGTTATACACTTTCATTTTTGATTTTCTCCCCGTTTATTTTTACTGTTTTGGCGGGAACGCCGACGACCGTCGCCCCATCGGGTACGTCTTTAAGGACCACGCTTTGCGCACCCACTTTTGCATTTTTGCCGATAGTTATTTTGCCGAGAACTTTAGCACCGCACGAAATAACCGCACCGCTTTTAACGTATGGGTGTCGTCTGTCGTGCTGTTCGTGTCCCGTTCCGCCCAAGGTGGCACCTTGATAAATTATTACCCCTTCTTCTATTATTGCCGTTTCGCCTATAACTACACCGTAGCCGTGGTCGATAAACACACCGCTTGAAATTTTAGCACCGGGGTGTATCTCTATCCCCGTGAAAAATCTCGACATCTGACTTATTATTCTCGCCAAAAGTTTTAAGTGGTGGCGGTAAAAAAAGTTCGCCTTTCTGTGCGAAGATAGGGCGTGTACCCCCGAATAAGTCAATAAAACTTCTAATTTACTTCTCGCCGCAGGGTCGCTTTGCATTGCGAAATTTACGTCTTTGATTAAGTCTTTTAACATAGTCTAATATATGCGCAAAACGAATTTAATGATATAAAAACGCCTTTTTCGTCCACTCGGACGGAAAAGGCGTATCGTCGCTGTTCCACTTTTTTTCTCGTTCAAGCCGATTATGGTGGCTTTATCCCTTTTAATTCCGAGACGCACTTTCTTTTGCGTCGTTTTAGGCTTTTACCAAACCGCCTTTTCTCTTTGCAACGAAACGGAATACTCTTTCCGGGAGCGATTTACTGTTTTCTAAATTTTAACATATAAAAAGACAAATGTAAAACGATTTAACAATAAAACGATTGATTTTATAAAAAAAGGAGTGTATAATTTAATTTATAAAATAAGGAAGGAAAAATTATGCTTGACTTAAAACTTATAATCGAAAATCCCCAAAAGGTACAAGACGCATTACAAAAAAAAGGTTGCGTCGTTGACTTTTCCGAAGTTATCCAAATGGATAAAGAAAGAAAAGAACTTATGCAAGAGATAGAAGGCTTAAAAGCCGAAAGGAATAGAGTTTCGGGCGAAATCCCCAAACTTAAAAAGGAAGGAAAGGACGTTGCACTCATTTTTGAAGAAATGAGAAAAATCGGCGATAAAATAACCGACGGCGACGCAAAGATAAACGCACTTTCCGATAAGATTACCGACTTTATTTCAAGACTTCCGAACACTCCCGACGACGACTTACTATCAGGCGAAAAGGAAAACAATCAAGTCGTTAAAGTGTTCGGCGAAAAGCCCGACTTTAATTTTAAGCCCCAAAATCACGTTGACCTTTGTACCAAACTCGGTATAATCGACTATGAAAGGGGAGTTAAGTTATCCGGTAACGGCTACTGGCTTTACCGTGGCGACGGGGCAAGACTCGAATGGGCGCTTTTGAACTACTTCGTATCTATGCACTTATCCGACGGTTACGAAATGATTTTACCCCCGCATATGTTAGGATACAACTGCGGATTCGGTGCGGGACAATTCCCCAAGTTTACCGACGAAGTTTACTGGGTAGATAACGAAGACGGCGACAAAAAACGTTCTAAATTTATGTTGCCCACCGCCGAAACGGCACTCGTCAATATGTATGCGGGCGAAATTATAGACGAGAGTAAACTTCCTATGAAATTCTTTGCCTACACGCCTTGCTACCGTAAAGAAGCGGGAACGTATAGAGCGGAAGAGCGTGGTATGATAAGGGGACATCAATTCAACAAAGTCGAAATGGTACAATACGCCCACCCCGACAAGAGTAAAGAAGCGTTTGATGAACTCGTAAACAAGGCTTGTGCTTTAATGGAAGGGTTGGGACTTCACTTCCGTCTTTCCAAACTCGCCGCAGGCGACTGTTCGGCGTCTATGGCAAGAACTTACGATATCGAAGTATGGATTCCGTCTATGGGCATTTACAAAGAAGTATCTTCCGTTTCCAACGCCAACGATTATCAAGCGAGAAGAAACAACACGAGATTTAAGGATAAACAAACGGGCAAAACGAGATTCGTTCACACCCTTAACGGTTCGGGCTTAGCAACGAGTAGAGTATTCCCCGCAATAATAGAGCAGTTCCAAAACGAAGACGGTTCGATAACTATCCCCGAGGTATTACGTCCATTTATGGGCGGACAAGAGAAAATCGTTTTATAAACGGCGCAATACTGTGTTTCTGCAAAGCGGTTTGGACTTCGATGACCAACAAGGTCTATCTCACCCCAAACCGTTTGCGAGCCTTGTCTTGCTTGTTTCTAAAAC
>JAZRYO010000218.1:0-9803 GCA_045600785.1 Christensenellaceae bacterium
TAAACCCCTTGGTAAACCGTCTTTTTAGGAGAAGGCGTTTCGGTAATGAAAAGTTTTGTTTCGCCACTTTTTAAGGGGTATAAGTCGCCACGAAGCATTTGCTTGTCTTTATAGTTTTCTCCGCCGAATTCTTTGGTCATAACCGACGAGAATACTTTGTTGACTGCCGTTAAAACGCCGTCCGAACTTCTGAAGTTTTTGTCGAGTGGTATTGCGTATCCCGATTTTTCCTTTTCGTATTTATCGTATTTTGACGAGAAGATTTCGGGATTGCAACCCCTAAACCCGTAAATAGATTGCTTAAAGTCGCCGACCATAAACATATTGTCGTTTGAAATCAAGGATAAAATGGCTTCTTGTATGCCGTTTACGTCTTGATATTCGTCGGCGAAAATGAACTTATAGGTCGATTTAACCGACTGTAAAACGTCGGGAGACGAATTAAGCATTTTATATGTTAAGTGTTCAAGGTCGGAAAAATCGACGACGTTTTCTTGTCGTTTTAGGTTTTCGTAAACAGTCGAAAAAGCCTTCGTCAAATTAGAAAGGGCGACGGTCGTTTTTTTAGAAGATAAATATTTTTTCTTTTCGCTTTCATAGTCGCTTCCACGAAGAAAGGCACATTTGTCTTTAATTTTCGTTATTACTTCTTTATAACCGCCGATTAGCCTTTGGTATTCTTCTTCGACTTCGGTCTTGTCTTTCCCGAGTCTAAACGTTGGCGGGCTTACAAATAAACGGTTTATCAAAGTAAATAAATCGGGTGCGGATACTATATCTAATAGCCAAGATAAGTATTCGCAAATTAAAGCGTTTACTCTTTCTTCCGTGTCTTTGGTTTCTTCTTCAAAGGTTTTGACGGCGTTATATATAAGGTTTAATTTATTGCGGTAAATAGTATATAGACCGTTTACCGTTTTTAAGTAGTTTTCTTCGGTTATCGATTTTTCTTCGCCATCTAAATACGCCGTCGGATTTTCTTCTGATATAACGAAGTTATAAAGGGATAAAACTTGTTCCTTCAAGTTTTTATCGTTTCTTTCGTTAGTTCGAAAAACTCTGACAAGGTATAAAAAATCTTCGTCCTTTTTTTCGTATAAGTCGTCGAATAAGTCGTTTAACGCTTGAAATTTAAGGTCTTTCGACGTATCTTCGTCGATTACCGAAAAAGACGGCTCTAAATCGGTTGCGTAAAAGTACGTTTGCAAAAGCCGTTTGCAAAAAGAGTGAAAGGTGGAAATTGCCGAAGTCGGAACTTCTAAAAGTGCCTTTTTGAAAAGTTCGACGTTTTCCCCTTCTTCGATTTTTTTGTTAAGCGCACGGATAAGTTTGCTTTTCATTTCCAAGGCGGCAAGGTCGGTGTAGGTGACCGCCAAAATGTTTTCGACTCCGACTTCTCCGCTTAAAACGAGTTTTATGATTTTTTCAATCATAACGAAAGTCTTTCCGCTACCTGCGGAAGCGGACACCAAAACGTTTTTACCGAAAGTATTTATCGCCTGTTCTTGCCGAAGGGTTAGTTCGTGTTTAAGAGTCGCCATTTTTCTTCTCCTTATCGATAAATGTTTTGGTAAACTTTTCTTCGGGTCCTACGGCGGTTTCTATCGTCGATTCCGAAACGTCGGATACCTTTCTGAAATCGGAAAGTTCCTTATCGAATAAGCAACTTCCGTTAAATTCACAGTATAGACAAGCGTTTTCAAAGGGCATGGGCGAAAACTTTCCGTTTTCGACGTCTGAAATCGCCTTTTCGGAAATCTTCTTTGCGTACTCCATAAATTTAAGTTCGGTTTCGTCGCTTATAAAGTTTTTGGTTTTTTCTTCGTTTTTCTTATTGACCGAGTAAGTTCCTTCTATTACCGAACTTGCGCCTTCTGTTTCGCTTTTGAAAAAGTCTTTGTCGGTCGCCGTCGCTATCTCTTTGGACCAAACGGTTTTGCCGAACATTTTATTCTTTTTGTCGTCGGCGGATTTCATAGTGTCGCCGAGTCCGTAGTAGTATGCACCGACGGGAGAGAAGTTTTCGCTTAAAAATGCGTTAAGATACAAGTAAAGTTGTACGTTTTGTCCTGTATAAAAGTTTGCTGTTTTACTCTTATCGTCGGCTTTGCCCGTCTTGTAATCGATAATTCTATAATAGTTTTTATATGCGTCGAGTCTATCGACTTTACCGTTTACTTTGTATTTTTTATCGCCGACGGATAGTTTTATCGGCGGATATTTTTTGCCGTCGCCGAATTCTATTTCCGTTCCGACGACCTTAAACGACGACAATTTATTTTCGTCGAAAAGTCTGCGTATAAGTCGTTTTCCTTCCAAAATCATCAGTTCATAAGAGTAGTTTTGGTCGTTTCGTTGTAGGAATTTTTTATATTCCGAACGTGAAAAGACGTCTTGCATAACTTTTTCGCAAAACTCGTCGCATTCTTCGTATGAATTAAACTCGTCGATTTTTAGCATAAACTTTTCGGTGAGTTCGTGGAAAACCGTTCCGACGTTTACGGGGCTTATATCGGTCTTGATTTTATCGCCTATCTTAACGCCGTATTTTAAGAAAAATTTATACGGGCAAGAGTAGTAGTTTTCTATTTTCGACGCCGAAACGAGTCCGCCCTTGAAAAAAAGCGGAGTGTTATTAGATAGGGGCTTTACGATACGTGCGTCGCTATAATCTAAAATCTTTTTTACCGTAGGAAGATATAATCCGCCCAAGTAGTTTTCTATTGCGTAGTATATCGACGATATTTCGTCAGCCTTATCTATAAGTCCGTTTTTATATTCGTCGCAAAGATTAAGAAGGTAGAGTAAAACCTGTCGTGCCGAAAGATATTCGCCTTGAAGATAATCTAAATCGTTTTCTACTTCGGCGACGTGTTTTTTCATTATTAAAGACGTGCCGTTAAACGCCCTTAAATTCTTACCGCTATAAGTTATTATTTTGCACAAATCGGGGATAAGGTCGCTTTTTATCGTCTTTTTGCCGTTTGCGGTCGTTATAGAATAGGAAAGATACAGCTTTTCTTCAAACGATGCAAGCGCAAGTCCGACGGCTTCTTTTTCACGGCGGTTTACGAGTCTTATTTTAGGTTCGATTTTAACCGACAGTTCGTCTAACGACGATATGTCGCTATCTAAAAGAAGAGCGGTGTCGCTTTTAACAAAGGGTATATCTCCGTTAAGTCCGCCGACGAACAACACCTTATAACGCTTAAAACGACAGTCTTTAAGTTCGGATAAATATACCGAGTCGGCACGTTGGGGAATTAAAGAAACTTCGGACGCTTTTAGTCCCGCCGTCAAAAGTTTTATAAAGTCCCGCAAGGTCATTTGGTCTTGCCCCGAAACCGAAGTCATTTCGTCGAGAACACGTTGAAAATCCGGAAGTGCCGAAACGAGATAGGACGCTTCTTCGTTTGCACCGCAAGATATAAGTTCGTCTTTTACCTTTTGAATATTGTCTTCGACGTTTATTTTCTTTAAGAAAGTTTTAATTGTGTTTGCGTAATATTCAACCGTTTCGTTTGGCTTTAACGAAAGTAAAAAATCGCAAATAAACGACCTATACGCCGAGTAATCGCCGAAATCATAGTCGAAATTCTTATAAAAAGTCGAATAGGTTATAGCGTTTGACAATATAAAGCGGATAAAACCGTCGGACAAGTGTTTGTCAACGATAAACAGTTTACTGCCTATCGAAGTTATAACGTCGTCTAACGAATTTTTTAGTTTTGCGTTTGCAAGCGATATGATAAGTTTTGATACGGGGTGGCATAGAAGATTTCTTTTTTCGTCCAAAAAATAGGGCACGTCGTATTTACTGAACTTGTCTTTTAGGATAAGCGACGCACTTTCTATATTGCCGTAAGCGACGGCGATATCTCTATATCTTTTCCCGCCCGATAAAACTTCTCTTTTTACGTTCTTTGCGATAAACTCACACTCTTCTTCGACGGTCTTTCCTTCAAATAAAAATGCGTCTGAAAAGTTTGCCGATAGTTTGTTTTGGGGATTGAATATTCCCGATAATATCGTTGACGGAAGTTCGCCTAAATCAAAATTTATAACCGTTGGTTTTTCGTGCGTTAAAGATAAAACGAAGTTTGTAAACTCGCCGATATACAGGTCTTTATTATCGCCGTCAACCACTATAAAGTCGCAAGATAGTGCGGTATTATATAGTTTTTTGATAACTTCGCAAGACTGTTTCGTTATCGACGAGTACCCCGAAATAATAACTCTCGAATTTTTAAGTTCGTCGTCGCCGTCAATAACTTTCACCATATCGTCGACGTTTTTCGAAAGGTCGCAAAAATTCTTATCGCTTAAAAACCCTTCATAGAGTGCAAACACCTTTCCTATATCTCTTATCTTTGCGACGTTCTTCCCTTTATACGACGGAAGTGCCGAAAGAAGTTCTTCGGGTTTAACCTTTGCGCTTTTGAGTTGGGCAATAAGTTCCGAAAGGGTAATGGATAGCGACGGCGACGAAGAATATTTGCGTAAAACTTCGAGTTCTTTGCCGTGTTTTTCCAAGACCTTTTTAACCGCCATTGCGCTACCTTCTTTGGACAGCGTAAACGGGCGGGAAGTTTTTCTCGCCATATATCTGTCGAAAGTCAAGACTTCGGCGTTAAAAGTACCGCCCGTAATTTTTACGAGAGATTCTTCTTGCGACAAAGTCATTTTGTCTTCGCAAAATATGTAAATTTTATTATCGAGTGATTTTCCGTATGAATTTGCGACGATTGACGCTTGACGGATACAGTCGAAACAGGTTCTAACTTGGTATATTGCCATAAAAATTTCCTTATACGAGTATTATAACACGGTTTATCGTATATTTTTATCCATTATAACATATTTTTTTATCTTTTTAATTTTGTTTTATAAATATTTTTACTTTTTATAAATTTTATGGTACAATTTAACCGTACTAATTTTAACGGAGACGAAAATGAAGAAAATATTAGCCGTAATTTTATGCGTGGCGCTTATGACGGTAGTCGTCGGTTGTCAAGGAGCCGACGGTACGACGTTTGGCGCAACTTACTGGGACGATTCACCGTCGCAAGATATAACAACGATAGACGAAACGTTGAGATATAAAGTATCGTCGGTATCATACGAAGACGCAAAAGATTTTGCACCCGAAAAGACGCAAAGTCAAACTCTTTCTTTTAAGGTTGATGAAGAAAAGTCGTCGTTTGAGTTAAGACTTAAATCGTTGCCCGACAAATCGGGATACGTTTGCACTTCCACTTTGATAGTTTTCGGCGAGTACACTTACGCCGGCGGACTTACTTATAAAATCGAAAACGACATAGTGTCGACCGAAGTCGAGTTTAAGGGCATAGCGGACAAATTCGCACCCGTCAAATCGACGAAAATATCTTCGACGACCACTCCTAAAAATGTGTCGCCGTCAAGCGAAGAAGATTTTGAAAAGATAGAATATAGGTCGGTTATCACCTACGGAAAAACTGCAAATATCGATATTCAACCGTCGGACAACAGTTTATCTGCGTTTAGCGGAGTCAATTTAAGCGGTGAGATTAAAAAGTATAATAAAAAGAAAAACTACGTCGATAACGAAACGATTTTGGAAGTTTTCCGTACGTTTAAGTACGACGCCGATACGACGTCTTTTTCATATCAGTTTTATACCGTTGACGCACTTTTCGGGACGCTAACTCCTATGACTGCGACGGGCAAAGGATTTTCGGAATTATCGCACGTTTGCGACTATTTCGGAAATGGCGAAAGCGAGAGAAAATACACGGCGTATAGAGTAGACTTTCAAACGTCCGGTTCTTTCGGTCAGTCGTTTATGACCGTTTACTATGCAACTGCGATAAAAGGAATAGAGAAAAGCACTTATAACAGGCCGGTCAGAATTTATCAAAACGGAATTTACGGAACGGGATATTTGATATTCGACCTAACCTACGCAAGCAAATAAAAATCAAACTTTCAGGTGGCGGGTTTCCGCCACCTTTTTCATTGTAAAAATGTTGTTTTTATTGTTTTTTTGTGGTTTTTATATAAATTTCAAATGCCGTTTTACCCTTATAAAATATTCAAATTATCAGTATTTTCCTACAATTTTAAGTAAAACACGCAAAATGTGGGCAACGACCGTTGACCAAACGTTTTTAACAAAAAACAACAAAAAACAAAAAAACTGTTGACAAAAGGGGTAGATAGTATATATAATATAAACTATAAAAGTATCTTAAATTAAGGAGCGACGAAAAAATGGCTAAATTTTATTCCCAAGCAATAGAGAAATCGCCGAGAATAGATAAACTTAAAGCCGACCTATATAAAGAGATGCCCCAAATCGAAGCGGATAGGGCGGTTCTTTTAACCGAGTCGTACAAAAAGACCGAAGGCGAGCCGATAATAATAAGGCGTGCGAAAGCCCTTGAGAATATTTTGGACAATATTCCGATTACGATAAGGGACGGAGAACTAATCGTCGGTTCTAACACCAAAAAGCCGAGAAGTTGTCAAGTTTTCCCCGAATATTCTTTCGAGTGGCTTGAAAACGAGTTCGAAACGGTTGCAACCCGTTCGGCAGACCCTTTCTATATTTCCGACGAAGTAAAGGCGACTTTGCACGAAGTTTATAAATACTGGAAAGGAAAGACGACGAGCGAACTTGCGACTTCGTATATGAACGACGACGCACTTCTTGCGATAGAACACAACTTTTTCACGCCCGGCAACTATTTTTATAACGGCGTCGGACACTTGACCGTCGATTATAAAAAAGTCGTTACTTTCGGATACGAAAAGATAATTAAAGAAATAGAAGAAGAACTGTCAACTCTCACGGTTTGCAGTCCCGTTTACGCTAAAAAGCACTCGTTATTAACCGCTATGATAATATCTTTGAAAGCGGTAATAAGATATGCGGAAAGATATTCCCGTTTAGCAAGTGAAATGGCGAAAACCGAGCAAGACGAAGTAAGAAAGCAAGAACTTTTGAAAATTGCCGAAAACTGCAAAAACGTACCCAAAAAAGGAGCGACTTCCTTTTACGAAGCCTGCCAAAGTTTTTGGTTTATACAAATGCTTGTTCAGACCGAAAGTTCGGGACACTCGATATCCCCCGGAAGATTTGACCAATACATGTATCCGTTTTATCAAAAGTCGAGAGAAGACGGTATGTCGAGAGAATTTGCCCAAGAACTTATCGACTGTATTTGGGTTAAGTTAAACGATTTGAATAAGTGTAGGGACGAAGTTTCCGCAGAAGGTTTTGCGGGATACAGTTTGTTCCAAAACTTAATTGCAGGCGGTCAAGACGAGAACGGTCAAGACGTAACGAACGACCTATCGTTTATGACGATAACCGCCACCGAGCACGTCTTTTTACCCCAACCGTCTTTCTCGGTTAGAGTATGGAACGGTTCGCCTTACGAGTTTTTAATTCGTGCGGCGGAACTTACGAGAACGGGTATCGGTTTCCCTGCTTACTATAACGATGAAATTATAATTCCCGCACTTATGTCAAGGGGTTTAACTCTGGAAGAAGCGAGAAATTACAACATAATAGGATGTGTAGAACCGCAAATAAGTACCAAAACGGACGGCTGGCACGACGCTGCGTTTTTCAATATGTGTCGTCCTTTGGAAATGGTATTTTCAAACGGTATGGACAACGGAGTTCAAGTCGGATTAAAGACGGGCGAAGTCGAGAATATGACTTCGTTTGAAGAATTTTTCAAGGCGTATAAAAAGCAAAGCGATTATTTCGTTGCGCTTATGGTAAACGCTGACAATTCGATTGACGTTGCCCATGCAGAGAGATGTCCCCTTCCGTATCTTTCGACTATGGTCGATAACTGTATGAAAAGCGGAAAGAGTGTTCAAGAAGGCGGTGCGGTATATAACTTTACCGGTCCGCAAGGGTTTGGCATTGCAAACGTTACCGATTCTTTATGGGCGATAAACGAACTCGTCTTTAAGTCGCACAAATACACGCTTAAAGATTTCAAGGAAGCGCTTGAAGATAACTTCGGAAAAGACTTCGACGAAAACTACGTTGAAAAAATCACGATGAAAACTTGCAAGGAACTTGCAAAGAAAGGCGAAAACGTTAGCGAAGACTTCGTTAAAGCTTTCTTTATAACAGCAAAGACTAATCCTTGTTCAGACGAAAAGAAAGCAAAATATCAAAAAATGTTAGACGATATCGACGCCTTGGATAAATTCGGAAACGACGTTGAATCGGTAGATAAGTTCGCCCGTGAAGTCGCTTACGTTTACACCAAAGAAGTCGAAAAATATTCAAACCCCCGTGGCGGGAAATATCAAGCGGGATTATATCCCGTATCCGCAAACGTTCCTTTGGGTATGCAAACGGGTGCGACTCCCGATGGAAGACTTGCATATACGCCGATAGCCGACGGTGTATCGCCTGCGCAAGGCAGAGATACGCACGGACCTACCGCCGCTTGTAATTCGGTTTCGACTTTGGACCACGGCATAGCGTCTAACGGAACTTTGTATAATATGAAATTTCACCCGACTGCGCTTGCGGGAACGCAAGGACTTCAAAACTTCGTTGCACTCGTTCAAGGTTATTTCGACAGAAAGGGTATGCATATGCAGTTTAACGTCGTATCTAAAGAAACGCTTCGGGACGCACAAAAGCACCCTGAAAACTATAAGGGTTTAGTCGTTAGAGTCGCAGGATATTCGGCGCTCTTTACAACCCTTTCCCGTTCACTTCAAGAAGATATTATTAACCGTACCGAACAAGGTGGATTTTAATGGACGAAAATTTATTCGTACAAGGAAAAATATTCGATATACAACGGTTTTCGGTACACGACGGACCGGGAATTAGAACGATAGTCTTTCTAAAAGGCTGTCCTTTAAGGTGCAAATGGTGTTGCAACCCCGAAGGACAAGAATATAAAGATTGCGTTATGACTCTCGGCGGTAAGACTAAAAACGTCGGAAAGATAACTACCGTAGCGGAAGTTATGGAAACCGTAGAGAAAGACAGGGGGTATTATCTCCGTTCGGGTGGCGGTCTAACGTTGTCGGGCGGGGAGTGTTTAACTCAACCCGACTTTGCCGTCGCATTACTCAAAACGGCGAAGGATAGAGCGATTAACACCGCAATAGAAACTACGGGCTATGCCGATTTTTCGGTTATCGAGAGATACCTTCCGTACGTCGATACTTTTCTTATGGATATAAAACATATAAATTCCGAAAAGCATAAAGCCTTTACGGGAGTCGATAATTCACGCATTTTGGAAAATGCAAAAAAGATTGCAAGTTCGAATAAAGTAAACTATATCGTTAGAACGCCCGTTATTCCGACTTTTAATGCGACCGAAGAAGAAATAGGTGAAATAGCAAAGTTTGCGTCCGAGATAGGCGCTAAAGAAATGCATATTTTACCCTATCACCGTATAGGAACTGACAAGTATAAAGGTTTAGGCAGAGATTATCTCTTATCCGAAATCGAACCGCCGTCAAAGGAAACGATGCAGCGGCTTTTAGACGTCGTAAAGGCTTACGGGCTTAAATGTCAAATCGGCGGTTAAATTTGGGCTTATAAACTTCGTCTGTCTGCGTTTCTGCAAAACGGTTTGGACTTCAATGACCGACAAGGTCTATTTCAACCCAAACGGTTTGGGAGCGAAGACATACTCGTTTCTAACCCCAAATTAAAAATAAGGACTTATAAACTTCGCAATACTTCGTTTACTGTTTCGTGTTTTGACTTCGATGACCGACAAGGTCTATCTCATCCAAAACACTTCACGAGCCTTGTATTG
>JAZRYO010000219.1:0-2587 GCA_045600785.1 Christensenellaceae bacterium
TACCTATCATTGCGTAAAACTTGTGTTTTACGCAATGATTAAATACGTGACGATATATATAAAATCGAAAACTTTCAACAACTCTATTAGAAATTTTATTATTTCTCTATACTTTTTAAACGTTTTATGATAAAATAATTATAATATTTTTAGGAGAAAAATCGGTATGGAATCGGAAAAAGATTATTACGGACAAAGAACGAGAAAGAACGATGAGAAAATCGAAGAACTTTTATCCGAACTTCCCTATTTTTTGGCCGAATTTTTTTATGGAACAAGCAATAATACTTCGTCGCTTACAAGATTAAACTATGCTTACGACCTTCGAATATTTTTCGGATATATTTCAGAAATTAAAAAGATTAAAATCGAAGATATGGAAGTCGGCATTTTAGACGAGATTTCGACGAGAGATATAGAACGGTTTTTGAATTATTTAACCCACTACCGTTTTAACGGGAAAAGTTTATCTTGCGACGAACGTGGAAAAGCCAGAAAACTTTCGACTATCCGTGCAATGTGTCGGTATTTTTTCTCCAAAGATATGATAAAATCAAACGTAGCGTCAAAAGTTCCGACTCCTAAACTACACGATAAAGAAATAATAAGGCTTGAAAACGACGAAGTTAAAGAACTTTTGACGTTTGTCGATTCTTCAACAGCATATAACGGTAGAAAAAACACTTATCATAATAAACTAAAAGTTAGAGATTTTGCGATTTTATCCTTATTTTTAGGCACGGGAATAAGAATAAGCGAACTTGTTGGACTAAATATTGACGACTTTGATTTTGACGAAAAGAGTTTTATCGTTACACGAAAAGGCGGTAATAGAACTATTCTCTATTTTAACGACCAAGTTTTAGAAGCCCTTTTATCGTGGCTTGACTTTCGCTCGGAGATTAAAGATTTAAGTAAAAACGAAAAAGCGATGTTTATTTCCTTAAAAAACACGAGAATTGCACCGAGAACGGTCGAAGTTTTAGTTAAAGGATATGCAAAACAAATAACTCCCCTAAAAAAAATCACACCGCATAAACTTCGTAGTACTTTCGGAACGGCACTTTATAAAAAGACGGGAGATATTTACGCCGTTGCCGACTTTTTAGGTCATAAAGACGTAAATACCACGAGAAAGCATTATGCGGCTATAAGCCAAGATTCAAGGCGTAATACCGCTAATATGGTTGACCTTAAAAACGATGAAAAACCTACGTAAAAAACGTAGGTTTTTTAATTTATGCAATTTCAAATTGCGTTGCTATATCCTTAACGTAATCGAAGTAAGTCTTTTTATCGACGTTTTCAAGTGCTACTGCGTAGGTTTTTGCGTACTCAACGCCGTTTTTATATACGACTAATTCTCCAACCCTATCGCCAACCGAAACGGGTGCAACCGTTTTATAAGGATTAAAATCTATTCTAATCTTTACCTTTTCATTTTTAGCAGATAAAATATCGATATTTTTTTCACAGGCTATTTTTACCTCTTTTTCTTTACCCTTTTCAACGTTTACCTTAACTTTTAACGGATGTTTATTGTCTAAAATTCGCTTATATGAGTAATTAGAAAATCCGTAGTTAAATAAATTCGAAGCGTCTTGAAATCTCGTTTTACTGTCTTTTTCGTTAATTACTACAGCAACGAGTCGGAGCGCACCCCTTTTTGCCGTTGCGCTTAAACAAAAGCCCGATTCGTTTGTAAATCCGGTTTTACCGCCGTCGCAACCGTCGTAAAATTTTACGAGTTTGTTCGTATTAGTTATTTCGGTATGTTTTCCGCCTTCGTGTTCGATTTTATCAAGCCAAATTTTTGAATACTTAAAATATTCTTTATGTCTGATTAGTTTGGAAAGCATTACGGAAACGTCTTTCGCAGAAGAATATTGAGTGGGCTTCGTAAGTCCCGTACAATTAGAAAAAAGCGTGTCGTTCAAATTCCACTGTAAACATTTTTGATTCATAACGTTTACGCATTCTTCTTCACTTCCGTATAAAAATTCAGCCATTGCAACAGAAGCGTCATTTGCCGATGCGACGATTATGCTTTTAATAAGTTCTCCTGCCTTATATTTTTTATTCGCTTCCAAATATACTTGTGAACCACCCATTCCGCTAGCATTTTGACTAACCGTTATATCGTCGTCTAAATTATAAACTCCTTCGTCAAGTTTTTCAAAACATAAATTAAGAAGCATAATTTTTGTCATACTCGCTATCGGAAGTCTTTCGTTTTCGTTTAACGAATATAATACCGTATTCGTTTTAGGTTCAATCAAAATTGCCGATTTTGCCGAAATATTTAGACTTTCCGTTTCGGTCATTGCACTTGCGCTTATCGGTTTTATTCCGTTAAGTAAACTAAACGAAAATGCCGTAATCAAAAGTAAAGTCATACAAATAATTTTTTTCATTTTTTCACCTCGAAAATATTATTTGTAAATTTCTACGTTTTATTCAAAAAAATACAGCAACAGGTCTTACGATAATTAGAATAAAAATAAATTCATATGTACACCCTAAAAAAGATATTGATAGCCCAAAGATAAAATTAAGTATAATTTCGTTTATGTTGATACATTTTTTA
>JAZRYO010000220.1:0-2749 GCA_045600785.1 Christensenellaceae bacterium
GGAAGTACGGAACTAATTAACGAGTCTTGCGAATTTACGGGCGGAGATTTATACGGCGATTTATATAATCACTCTTTCGTTTGCAAATATTATTACGGCATAACCAAAAACCAACCTTTCGAGTATATGACTTGCCGTTGCAATAAAAATTTAAGAGAACATACGGTATCCAAACCCGAAGATATGTTGGAATCCGAAATTATGCTGACTGCTATACATCACGGTGCGTCGCTTATTATCGACGCAATTAACCCCGACGGTACTTTGGACGAAAGGGTAGCCGAAAGAGTAGGCAAGGTTTTCGAAAAAGAGATACCCCTTGAAAAGTATATGGACAAGGGTAAACTTTATAGCGAAGTCGCAGTATTTTTCGATAGTAAAACACAGTTCTCGCCTGACGGAAAGGCGTATAACAAGCAGTGCGTTTTACAAACGGTAAGAACGCTTATAAAACATCACGTTCCTTTCTCGGTTATCGCAAACGGCAATTTAGACGATTTAGACAAGTATCAAATGATTTTTGCGCCCGCCCTTGAAAACTTTGATAACGACGAAGTTTTGAAGTTTATAGATTACGTCAAAAACGGCGGAACGTTATATCTTTCGGGAAAATCCGACGAGAGATTATTAAAAGAATTTTTCTTGGGTAAAATCGTCGGCGAAACGTTTGGGGAAAGCGAATATAAGCACGTTTATAAAGGATATGACGAAGTACAATGCTACGTTTATCCCGTAAGCGAAGAATATAAAGAACACTTCGGGGAATTTAATCTTAAATACCCTTTGCCTATAACTTATAAACTTCCGATTATTGAATTTAAGGAAGGAAACGTCAAGGCGAATATCGTTTTACCGTACACCGACCCCGATAACAATACGACGTTTGCGTCGATTCACTCAAACCCCCCGGGCGTTAAAACGGAAATTCCCGCAATAATCGAAAACACCTACGGAAAAGGAAAAGTTATTTGGAGTTCGGCTAATATCGAAAACGACGGAAGACGTAATTTTACCGACCTATTCTATTCGATAATCAAGTTTAACGTTAAGAAAAAATACGAAATAGACGCAAGCAAATACGTCGAGTCGGTTATTTTCGAAGACGACGGCGTGATATATTTGAGTTTACTCGACTTAAATTTTGCCGAAGAAGTGGTTGAAAGAGATTTTTCTATTTCGATTTTAGACGGTAAAAAATACGTCGTCAAAAGCATTTTAACGGGCGAAAAACTTAAATTCAAAAAAGGTAAACTTTTAGGCAAATTCAAAAAATATATTTGTCTTGAAATTCGTGAAAAATAAGGGTATAGTTTATGGATAGTAGAATATCGAACGGAAAACAAGTCGTTTCGGCTTACGAAATAGAATATAAAAGCGGAAAAGAAAAGGGGATTTCGGGCGTGCTTGTAAACGTCGGCGAATTAGAAGTTTTCTTTAACGAAAATAACGCCCTTGATATTTCTTTCGTAAAGTTTAAGGGCAACAATATTTCCTTTTTAAGTAAAAACGGCTTAAACACGAATAGGTTATCGTTTGAAGAAAATTTCGAAGGCGGATTTTTATATACGTGCGGACTTGATAACGTAAGTTCTTGCGTTGAAAACTGTTCTATTCACGGCAGTTTGCATTATAAGACGTGCCAAGGCGTTTACTTTAAGGAATATGAAGACAGAGTCGTTGTGGGCGGTTTTATCGACGATACGAAACTGTTTGGAAAGTTTTTGCGTTTTACGAGAGAATATACAGTTTATAATAACAGAATATCAATTTGCGATACGGTTGAAAACTTGGGGACTAAAGACGAAAATTACGTTTTACTTTATCATACTAATTTCGGTTATCCGTTTTTGGACGAAGGGCTTAAATTGAATATCCCCGCAGTAAAGTCGATTCCGCTTACCGATATAGCGAAAAAACGTGAAAAAGAGAAATTCGATATAACTTTCCCCGTTAACGAAAATCCCGAAGACGTTTATTATCATTATTTAAGTAAAGGCGAAGTTAATCTTAAAAACGAAAAGTTAAATTTATCTTGTAAAATGAGATATTCGACCAAAGATTTTCCGTTGACGCTTGAATGGAAAAGTATGAAAAGCAGTGATTATGCGTTAGGGATAGAACCGTCGCTTACGAGATTTGACGAGTTCAAAATGAGAACGCTAAAACCGAATAAAAATAAAAAATATAAAATCGATATCGATTTTGAATAAGGAGAAAATTATGAAATTAAGTGAAAAACTGTTCAAAGAAGGCGAAGGCATTTTAAGACTTAAACCCACTTGGGTTCCGAGAAGTTTTTGTCGTCCGGGAAAGAGAATTAAACTTCACCCCGACGATTATTACGTTTTGGGACTTGAAAAGGGTGGAATCGACGAAAGATGGTTTGCGTCGACTACCTGGGCTGAAAACGGACCGGGAACGCCTGCCGACGAAGGACTTTCCTACGTCGTATCTGCCGACGGAAAAGAAAAAATGCTTCTTCGTGATATGGTTGACGAACTTCAAGGCGAGATAATCGGTAAGGACCTTTGGGATAAATATCACAAATGGCCAATGTTCTCGAAATTTTTCGATAATCAAGGACCGCTTCCGCACCATATTCACCATAGAGACCAACACGCAAACAGAGTAGGTTCTGCGGGAAAACCCGAAATGTATTTCTTCCCGTCGCAAGTTAATAATCACGGCGGAGAATTTCCGTTTACTTTCTTTGGATTAAATCCCGATTGTAAAAAGGAAGATATAAAAA
>JAZRYO010000221.1:0-7587 GCA_045600785.1 Christensenellaceae bacterium
TCTCTTGCGACAGGTCCAAAAATACGGGTTCCTCTCGGTTGCTTTTGGTTATCTATAATAACTGCTGCGTTATCGTCGAATCTGATATGAGTTCCGTCGGGTCTTCTGAGTCCCTTCGAAGTTCTGACTATAACAGCCTTAACGACTTCGCCTTTTTTAACGGCTCCACCGGGAGTCGCTGTCTTAACGCTTGCTACGATTACGTCGCCTATGTTTCCGCATTTTCTGAACGAACCGCCTAAAACTCTGATACACATAATTTCTTTTGCGCCCGAGTTGTCTGCCGCTTTAAGTCTTGATTGTGGTTGTATCATTTATTTGTCCTCCCGATATTATTTAGCCTTTTCGATAATTTCGGCAACTCTCCAGTTCTTGTCCTTGGAAAGTTTTCTGGTCTCGACTATTCTGACCTTATCGCCTACGCCACACTCGTTCTTTTCGTCGTGTGCCTTATACTTTTTAGAAGTGGTTATCGTCTTTTTATATAAAGGATGTTTAGCCTTTTGTTCGATCGATACGACAACCGTCTTATCCATTTTGTCGGAAACAACGAGTCCGACTCTTTCTTTTCTTAAATTTCTTTCCATAATCCTTCCTCCGCTTAAACGCTCGCCTTAATTTCTCTTGCGCGCATTTCGGTCTTGATTCTCGCAATATCTCTCTTGGTATCTCTTATTACGATAGGATTTTCGAGTTGACCTGTTGCATGGCGGAAATGAAGGTTAAAAAGTTCTTCTTTCAAATCAGCCAACTTGGTCGCTAACTCGTCGTTAGTCATTCCATGAATTTCTTGTGCTTTCATTGTTAACCTTCAACTCCTTCGACTTTTTCTCTCTTTATAAACTTCGTCTTAATCGGAAGTTTATATCCTGCAAGACGCATTGCTTCTCTTGCTTCTTCTTCACTAACTCCGGACATTTCGAATAATACTCTGCCCGGCTTAACTACTGCTACCCAATATTCTACCGAACCTTTACCTGAACCCATTCTCGTTTCAGCGGGTTTTTTAGTAATAGGTTTGTGGGGGAATATATCTATCCAAACTTGTCCGCCACGCTTAACGAATCTCGTCATAGCAATTCTGGCAGCCTCTATTTGATTTGAAGAAACCCACGCCGAACTCTCGGCAACCAAAGCGTAATCGCCGTATGCTATTACGTTGCCTTTGGTGACTTTACCGGTCATTCTGCCACGATGTTGCTTTCTTCTTTTAACTCTTTTCGGCATCAACATATTAAGCCTCGCCTCCTTCGGTTCTTTTAACGTCGCCTAAAACTTCGCCCTTGTAAATCCAAACCTTAATACCGATAGCACCGAAAGTGGTGTGCGCCGTAGCCATACCGTAATCGATGTCCGCTCTTAACGTTTGAAGGGGAATAGACCCGTCGTGATATTGTTCGCATCTCGCTATTTCAGCGCCGTCTAAACGTCCGCTTACCATAACTTTGATACCTTTAACGCCCATTCTCATCGACCTTGAAATCGCTTGCTTCATACATCTTCTGAACGACGCTCTCTTTTCGAGTTGTGCCGCAATAGATTCCGCAACAAGTTGCGAATCGCAATCGGGTTTCTTTACTTCGACGATATTGACGGATACTTGTTTACCGCCCGTCAATTTGGCGAGTTGCTTTTTCATTACTTCGATTTCCGCTCCGGCTTTACCTATCAATACGCCCGGACGTGCCGTATGTATCGTGATAGCGATTCTGCCTGCCGCTCTTTCGATTAAAACCTTTGAAATTGCCGCCGCATAATAAGTGTCTTTAACGAACTTTCTTATGTCGTGGTCTTCTTTAAGGAAAGCGCCGAAATCTTTTTTGTCGGCATACCATTGGGTATCCCAAGCACTGATAACTCCTACTCTTAAACCGTGTGGATTAACTTTTTGTCCCATAGCGTCCTCCTTACTTTCTCGCATCGAGAATTACAGTTATATGACTGGTTCTCTTCAAAATTCTAAATCCTCTGCCGTGTCCCATAGGTTGCATTCTTTTAAGCGTCGGGCCTTGGTCTGCATAGCATTCCGCAACGTATAAATCGTTTGCGTTCATATTTAAGTTATGTTCTGCGTTTGCAGCGGCGGACAATACAACCTTTTTAACGGGTTCTGCACCTGCTTTGGATATGTTTTCCAAAATCGCAACCGCTTCTTGTAAGTTCTTCCCTCTTATAACGTCGAGTACTACTCTAACCTTATAAGGCGAAATTCTTATATACTTTGCGACTGCCTTTGGTCTTCTGTCTTTATTTTCCTCAATTCTTTGAGTCTTTAATTTCATATTTTTAGCCATTGTTTCTTACCTCGCTTAATTTGCAGCGGTCGTTTTAGAACCGGAGTGTCCCTTAAACGTTCTGGTCGGGGCGAATTCACCGAGTTTACAACCGACCATATCTTCCGTTATATATACGGGAACGTGCTTTCTTCCGTCGTAAACGGCTATCGTATGACCTACCATTTGAGGAAATATAGTCGAACTCCTCGACCAAGTCTTTAATACGGACTTCTTATTTTCTGCGTTCATAGCCTCTACTCTTGCAAGTAATTTTGCGTGTACGTAAGGCCCTTTTTTAACACTTCTACTCATATCCTATCTCCTCAATTTACTCTTTTAAGAATAAACTTACTCGTCTTATTCTTCTTCTTTCTCGTCTTATAACCGAGAGCAGGCTTGCCCCAAGGCGTCATAGGACCTGCGTGTCCAACGGGCGCACGTCCTTCACCACCACCGTGCGGGTGGTCGCACGGGTTCATGACCGAACCTCTGACGGTAGGTCTTATTCCCATGTGTCTAACCTTTCCGGCTTTACCTATTCTTATTATCTCGTGGTCAAGGTTTCCGACTTGTCCTATCGTTGCTTTACATTTAATGGGAACGTATCTCATTTCGCCACTAGGCATCTTCAACGTTGCAAGTCCGCCTTCCTTTGCCATAAGTTGTGCAGCCATACCTGCGGACCTTGCGATTTGTCCGCCCTTTCCCGGTTGTAATTCAATGTTGTGTACCATAGTACCTACGGGGATATCTTCCAAAGCAAGCGCATTGCCTACTTTAATATCCGCACCGCTACCCGAATAAATTACGTCGCCGACGTTCAATCCCAAAGGTGCTAAAATATATCTCTTTTCGCCGTCTGCATATTGCAAAAGCGCAATGTTCGACGTTCTGTTGGGATCATACTCTATGGTCTTAACGACTGCCTTTATTCCGTCTTTATTTCTCTTGAAATCTATTATACGGTACTTTCTCTTGTTTCCACCGCCGTGATGACGAACGGTAATCTTTCCTTGCGCGTTTCTTCCCGCAGTATGTCTTTGGTCTTCAAGTAAGGACCTTTCGGGAGTCGTACAAGTAATCTCTTCAAAGGTGCTTACCGACATGAAACGGCGTGCCGGAGAAGTCGGTTTATATCTCTTAATACCCATTTATCTACCCTCCGTATTATTGTAATGACTCGAAGAACGCTATCGCTCTACTGTCTTTTTCCAAGGTTACAACCGCTTTCTTGTAGTCGGAAGTATATCCTTCGCTTCTGCCCATTCTCTTTAACTTACCGTGGCAGTTTACGGTGTTTACTTTTGCTACTTGAACGTCAAATCTCTTTTCGACTTCGATTTTGATTTCGGTCTTGTTTGCGTCCTTTGCGACTATAAAGGTGTATTTCTTATCTTTAATAGTCGAATAACTCTGCTCCGAAAGGAGAGGTTTTATAATAACACTTCTTTCCATTATTCTCCGTAAACCTCCTGTAATTTTTCAACAGCGTCTTTGGCTATAACGAGTACGGAATTTTTAACTACGTCGTAAGTGTTCAACTCTGCAACGGGAAGGGTTTGTAATGCTTCCAAATTGCGTGCTGCTCTTATAACTAATCCGTCGTTGTCGTTCATAACCATAAGTACGGTCTTTTCGAACTTAAACGCTTTCATAAACGCTACCATTTCTTTGGTCTTTCCTTCTTTAACGGCGATTTCGTCGATAACGAAGAATTCACCGTCCGCTATCTTCTTGGAAAGTGCGGAGAAAAGTGCCGTTCTTCTTGCGGTTATGTTCATCTTCTTGGAGAAGTCTCTCGACTTCGGTGCGAAAACTACTCCGCCCTTAATCCATTGCGGTGCACGGGTCGAACCTTGTCTTGCATTACCCGTTCCCTTTTGTCTCCAAGGTTTTTTGCCTCCGCCTCTTACTTCACTTCTCGTTAAAGTACCTTTAGTACCTTGACGCATATTAGCAAGTCTGGTTACGACTGCTTGGTGAATAAGGGGTTCGTTGTATTCTATTGCGAACAAGTCCGAAAGTTCCATATCGCCTTTCGCTTGTCCTAACATATTGTAAACTTTTACGCTTGGCATATTATTCACACTCCTTATTTAACGGTGTTGGTAACGGTAACTATACCGCCCTTCGGTCCGGGGATTGCTCCCTTGATTAAGAGTACGTTTCTCGCCGTGTCAACCTTTACGATTTCAAGGTTTTGAATAGTTACTCTTTCGTTTCCGTATTGTCCGGGCATATGCTTGTTCTTAAATACTCTCGACGGAGAACTGTTCGCTCCCATTGAACCGACTTCTCTATGAACAGGGCCTACGCCGTGCGTCATTTTAAGTCTGTGTTGGTTCCATCTTTTGATTACGCCTGAAAATCCGTGACCTTTCGTAAGACCTACTACGTCAACCTTGTCGCCTTCGGCAAAGATTTCAGCCGTAATTACAGTACCTACCGCATAAGAAGACAAATCGTCCAACTTAAATTCTTTCAATACTTTGCAAGGTGCAATTCCCGCTTTTTTGAATTGTCCTGCTTCGGGTTTGTTAAGCGCCTTTTCGTCAACTGCGTCAAAACCCACTTTGAGTGCCGAATATCCGTCCTTTTCTACCGTCTTGATTTGTACGACGGGACACGGACCGGCTTCTACTACTGTGACCGGGATTACTTTTCCGTCCGAGGAAAAGATCTGAGTCATTCCCAATTTCTTACCAATGATTGCTTTATTCATAATGATAAAGTTCACCTCCGTATTTATTTTCAAAAAATTGTTGTTTTTTTAACCGCTTTGCAGTTAATTCGACCAAATACCCTTTTGCTTTTTGCAAGGAATACTTAAATCAAAGTTTAATCTTTACGTCAACGCCTGCGGGCAAATGAATACTGTCCAAAATTTTAGCGCTCGACGCATAAATGTCGATAAGTCTTTTATGAGTTCTTATCTCGAATTGTTCTCTCGAATCTTTGTACTTGTGGGGAGAACGAAGAATAGTTACGATTTCCTTCTCGGTGGGAAGGGGAATAGGTCCGCTTATTTTAGCGCCGTTTTTCTTCATGGTTTCAACTATTCTTTGAGTTGCTTCGTCAACCGTCTTGTGATCGTACGCAGCCAACTTAATTCTGATTTTTTGACCTGCCATTTTGTTTACCTCCGATTTTTATACTAACGTTTTATCAACTTTGCCGTGTGTATCGCAATTTAGGAGAATAAAAAAATCATTCGCGCTGTGTGTTTTTGCGAATGACGTTCTATCCAACTTTATTGCAAAGTTAGTCGCAAGAGTTAAACTCTCACATTTGTCAACGGAAATTATCTACCAACTTATACTCGAAAGGTTCCGGAGCCTTCCGAAAAGCACGGTTTAAGTAACTTTCCGCATCAACCCAATTTTTACACAGCCTTAATAATATATCACACGCTTAATATTATGTCAAACGTTTTTTACGATTTTTTTGATTTTTTTTAGAAAATGATATATAATATATAATGTTATAGGGTTTTCGTTGAAAAACCGATAGTTTTCGTCAAAAATTTTTTAACTTTTGGGGGATTTATGAAAAAATACACTTATCTTAAAATTCTTTTTTTAGTCTTTTATCTCTTGACGACCTTTATTTTAACTTTTACCGCCGTCGATATTTTATCGTCAAACGACGGGTTGGCAAAGGCGATAGGTCTAACCTTATATTTAATTTTGTTTTGGGGCATTATTGGATTTTCGGGTTTCTCGGTTTCGCTTATCATTGCGATTTTCGGACTTATCCTTTCGTCGAAAAACTATAAAAAAGTAGAACTTGCAGATAAAAAGAAAGGAAGTATAATTTTCTTTTCGGTCGCTGTCTTTCTTCCCATAATAACTCAAACGGTTTTCGCACTAATTTTAACGTAAAACCGTTATCCGCTTTCGAAAATTAAAAAATTTTTCATTTTCGAAAGCGGGTTTAACTTAAAAATCAGGCGGGCGGGGAATTTTCCCCGCCCGCCCTTTTTATTTCGTTTTACACTTCTTTTAGCCATCTTGCAATATCAATTATTCTTATACCTTCATACGAATATTCGTCGTGTTTGGTTCGTGCCAAAATAATTTTGGGATAAGCATCGCCGATTTTTAGCAACGGTTCGTATTCTCTTTTGAAAGTTTCGTCGTTATCGAGATTGTCGCATACTTGGACGTAAAACTGTTCACTACCCCTTTTTACGATAAAATCCACTTCTTTTTGATACAGTTTTCCGACGTAAACTTCATATCCCCTACGCAACAATTCCACACACACGATATTTTCGTAAAGTCTTCCGTAGTCCATATTTCTACTTCCTAAAAGAGCATACCTTACACCCGTATCGCATAAATAATATTTGTTTGACGATTCAAGATATTTTTTTCCCTTAATATCGTATTTTTTTACGCAATAAAACATAAACGCATTACATAGATATTTAACGTAATTACCGATAGTTATATGGTTCGTAGTTATTTTATTTGCGGTTAGAACGTCGCTCACCTTATTCGGAGAAGTCAAATTGCTTACGTTATCCATTAAAAACTCGGACAAACGGTCTAAAACATTAGTATCGGACAATTTATATTTATCTACCAAATCTCTATTGACGATAGTGTTATACACTTCTTGAATATATTTTATTCTGTCCGTTTCGGTTTTATATGCGTATGAACCTGAAAGTCCGCCCTTTATTACGTATTCGTCGAATAATTTATCAACGTCGCTTTCATTGTCGAAATACAAACAAAACTCGTAAAAACTAAACGGGAAAACATGCAGTTCGATATAACGCCCCGTAAACAAAGTCGCTAAATCGTTGGAAAGTAAAAATGCGTTTGAACCCGTTATATATATGTCGTAAACCCCTTTAGAATATAAGCTGTTGACAACGATTTCAAAATTCTTACAAATTTGAACTTCGTCGATAAATAAATAATTGTTTACGCCTAAACGATATTTGCTTTCCACGTATTCGTTGAGTTTATGATAATCTTTAAGGCTTTCGTATTCAATGTCGTAAAAATCTATAAAAATAACGTTTGCCGATTCGTCGCTTTCTTTAACGTATTTTATAAACTCTTTCATAAGCTGAGATTTTCCCGAACGGCGAATTCCCGTTATTATTTTTATGTCGGGTGTTCCTTGTAAACCTTTTAGCCTTTGAAGATATAATTCTCTTTGTATTAACTTCATACTCTTTCCCCACTTTCGAAAATTGAAAAATTTTTCATTTTCGAAAGTGGGTTTATTATATCAAATAAAAAATTATTTGTCAAGAGTAAAAATCAGGCGGGCGGGGAAAATTCCCCGCCCGCCT
>JAZRYO010000222.1:0-1484 GCA_045600785.1 Christensenellaceae bacterium
AGTTTTATTGCGAACTCGATTGACGGCAATATTTTGAAAAGAATTTTCGGCGGGTTTTTGCTCGTCGTTGCCGTAATGCAGTTTTTCTCCGAAAAAATAACGGAATTTATAGAAAATAAACTCGAAAAAAAACGGAATACCCCTTGAAATGCCTAAAAATTTGGTGTATAATACAACCGTATAATTATAAAAGGAAGACACTAATGGAAAAAATAGGCATAATCGATTTAGGTTCTAATTCGGCAAGACTCGTAATAGTCGAGATGCTCGGCGACGGGCATTTTATCGTTATCGACCAATTAAAAGAGTCGGTAAGACTCGGCAAGGATATGGAAAGGGACGGTTTTTTGAAGCCCCAAAGAATTGCCGAAACGTTAAAGACTTTGAGAATGTTCCGTAAACTTTGCGACGCATACGGCATAGAAAAAATAATCGCCGTTGCGACCGCAGCGGTAAGAAGGGCGAAAAACCAAAAGAGTTTTTTGGAAGAAGTCGCAACTACTTGCGGAATTAAACTCCGTGTTTTAACCGCCGAAGAAGAAGCGCTTTACGTCTATAAGGGAGTTATCAATACTATGGATATCCCCCGTGGACTTATTTTCGAAATAGGCGGTGGTTCTACCAAAATCGTGCATTACAGTAGAAAGTGCGTGTTAAACTACGAAACTTTGCCTTTCGGTGCGGTCACTTTAACCGAACTTTTCCAAGGCGACGGAATATCGCCCGAAGAACAAGCGGACAAGATAGAAGAGTTCTTCACCGAACAACTGAAAAAGATAGAGTGGTTAAAGGACGTTGACCCCGAAACTCAACTTATCGGCGTCGGCGGTTCGTTCAGAAATCTTTGCAAGTTAAGCAAAATGATGAAACGTTCCCCGATAAACACAGTACATAACTACCGTATAGAAACCGACGAATTTAACGAAATATATAACACCATAAGAGTTCTCGATTTGGATAAGAAAAAGAGAATAAAGGGTATATCGTCGGCAAGGGCGGATATTTTACCGAGTGCCTTTGCAGCGGTATCGGCGTTTTTGAAGTATATGAACTTCGGCGACGTCGTCATTTCGGGTTGCGGTCTTCGTGAAGGCATTATGTTTAACTATGCTATGCCTACGACTATCGAAAAACCGATATCCGACGTTCTTTCGTACAGTTTACAAACTTTGGTAAAGTTCTATAACTGTAATCAATTACACGTCGAACAAGTCGTCAATTTGTCGATACAACTTTTCAAACAGTTGAGAGTTTTGCATAAATTCCCAAGACAGTATTTGAAGATATTAAAAGCGGTTGCAATGCTACACGACGCAGGCACGGCGATAAAGTATTACGACTATGAAAAGCATACTGCATATATAATTCAAAACGCAAGTATATACGGTATGACGACGAGAGAAATAGTTATGGCTTCTTTGGTCGCAATGGTCCATAGAAAAGACGATTTACCGGCGTCGGAAGTCGCAAAGTATAGGGCGTAT
>JAZRYO010000223.1:0-11600 GCA_045600785.1 Christensenellaceae bacterium
GCAAAACGCAAAAGTAAACGACGATTGTCGGAACTAAATGTATGCCTACGAAATTTACTATCGGATAAAGTTTACCCGTTTTTTCCGCAAGCATAGTATAACGCCAATCTTGTTTCGTCAAGTTCTTGAAACAGTACGCCCAGTTGGAAGTAAGTCTAACCGCCCAAAACCATACCGCAATTAAAAGACACACGCCGAGTGCGTTTACTCCTTTTCTTATTGCAAATACGGTTAAAATGAACGGCGGTTGAACACTCCAATAAGGGTCGTAAACCGACGCATTACGGAAAATCAAACTGAAAATAAAAACGAACACCGTACATATAAAATCGGCAATAAACAAACTTAAATAAAACTTTAAGTCGAAAAGGTCATATAAAATAACGCCGAGTATCGCCGTCAAAACGTAAATTGTTCCGACGACTAAAAAACTTAAAAATGCACTTTCTTTAATCTTTTTCATAAGTATCTCCTTTTTGCCACATTAAAAGACGGCCTATCGCCGTCTTAATAATTTATTGAACGCTCAAATCTTTTTCGAGTCTAATAAATTCAATGCCCACAAATAACGTATATGTAAACTCGACTAATTTCGATGCGATTGCAAACGCATTTCCAAACGAAGACGCAATATTAAGTAATTCGATAGTGCCGAATATAAACAAAAGCACCGCCGTAAACGTAAGTCTGTTTTTGAATTCGCTTTTGTATTCTTCCGCACGGTAAAGCGATTTTAACGTTCTGTTCAAACTGCCGTGCATTATACAGTTGAAAACTAAAACGACCATTGCCAAAACTACTAATAACACTATAAGTCCCGTGCCTAAATCAATGAATTTTTCAATCATATCCAAAGCGTCGATAACTTCGGGTTGGGAAGATACGTCCGACGGCATACCGTCTAATATTTTATCGTAAACTTCGTCGAATACCGATACGAAAGCGACTATGATAAGACCGAAAAGTCCAACGATTACCGTGATAATTATAGTTATTACGTGTAAGAACGACGGCAAACTTTTAGCAAGTTTTAAGTGAGATAAAAATTTTCCGTCTTGCTTTTTTGCCGATGCGTAAAGTTGCCATAAACCTATCGACGATAAAACGTAAAATACCAAAAGAACGATTTGCCCTATTGCGTTGCCGTCGCCCGTGATTATTTGCGCAACCGATAACAATGCTTCTATCGTCAACAAAATTGCGATTGCAAGAGTAAATCCGTTCGACGCATGTTTTCTTGCGACAAGATTGAGTTTTTCATAAGATACGAGTTTTTTCATACGTTTCTCCTTCGTATAATTTGTTTATTTCAATTCGTTTTTGTAAACCGAATTTTTATTTTCTGCCAGTCGAACCGAAACCGCTTTCTCCACGGGAAGTATCCGAAAGATTATCCGTTTCTTCGTATTCGACTTTTAGATACGGCGTTATAACTATTTGCGCTATTCTTTCGCCTTTTCCGACGGTTTGAACTTGCGTACCGTGATTATGAAGGGCGACTTTAATCTCTCCCCTATAATCGCTATCGATAACCCCGACTTTATTTGCGGGCGCTAAATCTCTCTTGCACGCAAGACCGCTTCTCGCATAGACGAGTCCGACGTAGCCGTCGGGAATTTCAATCGCTATTCCCGTTCCGATAAACGCAGTTTCGTTGGGACGAATATCGACGTCGTTTTCTTCCGCCGAATATAAATCTCCGCCCGCTGAACCAAGAGTCGCAACGGTGGGAAGAAAAGCCCTATCCGTTAACTTTTTCACTTTGATTTTCATTGTTTACTCTCCCGTATAAATTCGCAAATTCGACTGCTATTATTTTGACAGATTCTTTAATAAGCAATCTAACAGTTAAGTTTTTAACCGCCTTTTTGCATAAATCTCTTACCCAAAAGTAAGGGTTTAGTGCGTTTAACAGCATTTTTATCTTTTGGGCGACGTTAGTCGCAACCTTTAATTTTTTATTGTTTACGACCTTTATTATAAGCGACGAATATTTTATCGCCGAAGATATTTTAATATCGTGAATAAACGGCACTTCCGCCACGTCGAAAACTTTTGTAAGTCTTCCTATAACGCTTTGTCCGAACTCGAACGCTTGCTTTTCGTTGAGTTCGAGCATAGGTCTTTGACTGTCCGGATTAAAAACTTTCGCCGTTTCTTTTATAACGTCCAAATAATTATATCCTACGGTTTTTTTAACCTTGACCGAACTTAATATAATCTTTCTTTCGTAGGTTTTAATTATTTTGTTTACCTTTTCTCTTTCTTTATCGCCAACGTCGGAAGAAAAATCGACTTCCGCTTTTTTGTCTATCGTCCTTTTAATATGCACGGCGATAAATAAAAGGGATAAAGTTCCGCCGAATATCAGTCCTAAAATTACGGATAAGATTTTAGAAAGCATTTTCTTCACCTTCTTTTGTCTCGTCCAAAAGCACGAACTCTTGACCGAATCCGTGTGCATAAAGTAAATTTACGTCTTGCAAAACCCCTTCGATAAGCCTTGAAAAAAGGTCGTCGATAGTCGAAACGACCGTCGGTTTAACAACCGTAATACCGAGTTTTATTACCGGCGATAACGCCGTTTTTATAAGCGTGCCGAAAAAGGCGGAAACTTTTGATTTTTCGATTTCTTCTTTCGGCGTAGATACAACGTCGATTATAGTCGATATCTTTAAGTCGTACACGTTTTTATCGATTTTATTATTTATTAGCCTATACGCAAAATACGCCCTTTCGAAATTTTTGGAATTTAACGACTTTTCAAGTTCTTTTTGAACGGTCGAAAATACGCCCGATAAAAACCCTAAAATTTCGTAAACCGTAAAATCCAAAGTTAAATACAGCCCTTCGTTAGAATATTTCGTGTTCCCGATTATTTTGTATTTTTTATCGTCGTCCAAAAAATAAAGTGCGTCGATTTCTTTTACGGCGTCGATAAGCGCATTAGTCGTCGCCGTTATTTTTGCGTTTAAGTCAAGCCCCGTATTAGAACTTGAAAACGAAGTCTTACCGTCGGCAATAATTTTAGATACGTCTTTCACGCAAATATCTTCGTTTTCTTTGGACTTCTTTTTGCAAAGGAAAAAGTAAACCGAACTTATTATTATAAAGCCGATTACCGTACCGCCTAAAAAGAATAAAAAAGGCATAAGTCCCGACGACGCTTTATCTACGATATAGTTGATTATACCCATTAAAATATACCGCCTAAATTCGTAGCGGAAAATATTAGCGACACGACAAGTCCCGAAATTGCACCTATTAAATACAACGAAAGTAATATTATCACGTTGCGTTTTATTTTCTTGGTATCTCTGAATAAAACCGCAAGTCCTACCCCTGCGTTAGAGATAAGTCCCGATAACATTGCGCCGAAAGAAATGCCACCGCTTACGTATGCCGAAGTTATTACCGCCGACGACGCACAAGACGGTATTAAACCTATAAGCGCAGTTAAAAAGGGCGCATATACGTCGGTTAACGATAAAAACTCTTGAAGTTTATCTTCACCGACAAGTCCGTTTTCGTTGAAGAATATGCCGAATAAAAGCATAACCGCAAAGACGTATAAAAAAGTCTGAAAAGCGTGCAACAACGGAAGTAAAACGTATCTTTTTATATTAGCGTTCTTGCCTTCGTCGTCGGTGTGATGGTCGTGGCAATGCGCACAAATATCGTCGTGAGAAAAACTCTCCGCTTTATATTTTATCTTGCTTTTGAAAATCAAATTTAATATGACACCGAAAATAATTCCGAGTACGATTTTAAGTAAGATAAGCGGAATTAAAGAAAGCCTTCTATTAGACGCTATCAGTATAGAAAACGCTTCGTCGGAAGTCGATATAAACACCGCAAATAAAGTGCCGATACCTATAACCCCTTTGTCGAAAAGTTTAGCACTCATAACACTCATTCCGCATTCGGGAAAAGCACCGACGACCGACCCTAAAACCGCACCTTTAAGTCCGCCAAGCCATTTGCCGTCTTTATAAAACTTTGATTTTCTTTCAATAATCTCGATGACTACGTACGTCAAAAAAATTAAAGGTAGCATAATACTCGAATCGACTATGCAATCTAAAAATACTGCCCAAAAATCCATTTTCTTTCTCCTTTAATTTTTTATTATTATACTAAATTTTATTAAAATAAGCAACAAAAAAAAGTAAGTCCTTAATTTTTTAAGGACCTACGTTCGCTATTTGTTTATTCAAAAGGTATAAATGCTTTGGGCCGATGGAATTTTAAGGCAAAAGTCGGAGATAGTGCGTATAAGTTCTTTTCTTCCGTTCCGCCTTCGGTTTCTATCCTAAATGCGTTAAAATAAAAATTTTCGCCTTTTTTTAAGTTAATCGTCGAATAGGGAATTTTTATCTCTACTTTATATCCGCCGTCTTTTTCAATTACTTTTCTCTCGAAAGTTATAGGAAGAAAAGTTCCTTTCGGTCGTCCTGAAAAATAATGTATTTTAGAAAAAAAAGCCTTGCCGTTCGGGGCAACTTCAATTTCGTAGTATTTTCTCTTGTTTTCGCCGACTCTTATAAAAACTTCACAAACGTCGCCACGATACAACTCTGCATTGTCTTCGTCATACGCCGAATATAATTTCGAGCCGTCGCAATCAAAGTTAAAATAAATTCCGTCGTCGTATCTTCCGTATTCTAATTCGGTTTTGAAAACTGCGTTCCTTCCACGTTCGGTTTCTTTAAGTATTCCTTTCATATTTGCACCTTATTTTTTTATATAAGTATAAATCGTTTTACAAAAAAAAGCAATCGTTTGACAAACGTAAAATTTTAGTCTAAAATACGGGTATGGAATTTATGATAAATTTTGCAAACTTTATAAACTTTACTGCGGACACGCCGAAGGTTTTCGGTATATTTCACGTTGCATTTTTGCTTTTGACGTTGATAGGTACGCTAATTTCTTTACGGTTAGTCGATTATCACGACGATAAAGTGCTTTATTTTCTGTTCGTCTTCTCATTTATAATAATGGCGATAGGCGAAGTTTATAAACAAGTTATTTTGACTTTCGTAAACGGCGAAGGGACTTACGAATGGTACTCTTTCCCATTGCAGTTTTGTTCGTCCCCCTTATACGTCTATTTTCTTGCGCTTATTTTGAAAAAGGGAAGAATTTACGACGGACTTGCCGTCTTTTCGGGCGGATATTGTACTTTCGGCGGACTTCTCGTTTTACTCGTTCCGTCGTCGGTATTCGGAAGAAATATAGGGGTAAACGTTCAATCGATGCTTCACCACTCACTTATGGTAATAACCGGCGTTGTCGCACTTAAAACCTACGCAAGAACGATTACGGCGAAAAAGTTTATAAGCGGTGTTTTAGTGTTCGTCGCATTTATGGTCGTCGCCGAAAGTTCGAATTATATTATCCCTGCACTTTTTAATCAAGAAGTAAATATGTGCTTTATCGCAAAAGGCGTTTACACCGTCCCCGCACTCGATATAATAAAAAGAACTTTGCCTTATCCCTTGTTCGTGTTTTTGTATTGTCTTGTATATACCGAAATCGCAGTCGGACTTTTCTACATTTCGTATAAGGTCCAGTCTAAAAAACGTAAACCGCTTTCAATAGATATATGAGAATTTTTTACACGGATAATTGCCCTATATCGTCAAGTAAAACGCTTACCTTTATTTTAGACAAATACTACGGTATAAGCGTTTTAGACGGCGATATTATTAAAAACGAAAGCGGAAAACCGTATTTGAAATCGGGACAAATTCACTTTAATATTTCGCATACAAGCGGTATGATTATGTTTGCCGTATCAAATTTTGCGGTCGGCATAGACGTTGAAAATATAAATAGAAAAATCAAGTGGGAAAAGATAGCAAGTAAGTATTTTGACAAAAAAGAAATCGACGGTTTATCTTCGCCAAAAGACTTCTTTTCTCTTTGGACGAAAAAAGAAAGCGCAATAAAATTTATCGGAAAAACTTTATCGTCGTCGCTAATAAAAACACGTTTTTCAGACGACCAACCGCTTGGCGAAAGCGGTTATGAAAACGCCAAAACGAAAACCTTTTTTTTAGGCGACTTCGTATATTCGATAACGTCTAAAGACGACGACTTCGAACTTATCAAATTATAAAATTAGGGCGGAAAGTTAAATTTGACTTTCCGCCCGTTTATTTTTTAACCTTATTTAGAGATTTTCGATTGAACGTTTTCCAAAAAACTCTTTTTTTCAAACGTCTTGTTTATCTCTCTTCTAACCGTTCTTGCATTAGACGAAACTTCTTCGCCGAAGTTATCGATTATATAAACTTTGGTCGTTTTAAGTGCCTTGTCGTCCTTAACCATAATCGACTTCAATTCATCGACGCCGATATTCAATTTAACGAAACTTCTCGGCATTATTACCGCTTCTTTAACAGATTCGCCGTTTAACTTCATTTTGTTCAAAACGTTAAAATGAGTTTTTGCGTGTACGAAACCGAGGTCGGAAACCTTAATCGTGTTAATCGTTTTGTTTTGAACGTAAACCGCAAATCCGTCTCCGCTACCCTTTTCCAAAATAACTTTGAGTTTGGGCTTGCGTTCGCAAATAAGCCTTTTAAGTCCGGATACTTTTACAAGCGTAAATACGACGAGTAAAAGAGATACGAGGGCTATAACCCCTACTACGATATTACCGTAGTCTTGCATAAATTCTACCATGTTTTTTCTCCTTTTTTTATTAAACTCCCACTATTTCGGTGAGACGGTTTACAAGTTTATGGCATACCGCCATTTTATTTTTCGTGTTTGTACAGTCGGTTTTTTCGACAATGCACAAATACTCTGCGTCCGAACGGAGTTCTTCGGAAAACCTTAAACACTCGTCTAAACTTTCCTTAAAATCTTGTTCCCCCGTTTTTGTCTTTGCTATTTCTAACGCCGTCGCTTTTATCGCAAATAAAACCGCAAGTTCGGTCGGCGAAAGTTTTCTTAAACTCTCCACGCTTTCTTTCTCGGACTTATTTACTATAATCTTTTTTATTTCTTTACTCGCCAAATGCCCAGCGCCTAGAGATAAGGCAATTCCCAAAAATTTAAGTATGCCCGTAAGTCCGTAAGCAGTCGAAGAAAGAATAAAGAAAACAAGCCCGCCACCTGCAAGTATTTCAAGTCTTTGTTTGTCGCTCAAATCGTAGCCGTTTATCTTAACGAAGTTTTCGTTTAACTTCTTTTGAACGGATAAAAGTTCGTCGTTATCGCCGAAAATAAGCCACGACACTTCTCTTAACGTCTTTTCCCTATTTTGATAATTACTTTTATCTCTTACCAAATAATCGAGTGCGAAAAAATATTTTTTCATTTCGTCGCCGTTAAAAAGTTCACTTAAATTTTCTTTAATTTCTTCGCCCGAAAGTTTTTCGCTATCTTTTGATATTTTCTCGATTTCTTCTAATACCTTTCGTCTTTTGTCGCTAAATACGTCGGTCTTTTTTCTTCTTACTGCATTAGTTATGACCTTATTATATGTCTTTTTGAAAAAATTGTTATAGCCTATCGAAACGGGTTCGTTCTTTTTTATCTCGTCGTCGATAAATTCCAAATCTTTTTGAAGACGGTATAAGTTTATCGCCGTGCAAAGCATTTCATCGCCCATTTTTTATCTCCTTTAATATATAACTTTTTATCTTTTTTAAGTCAATACTTTTCTCGTTTTTTTCGAGTAAATCTATTATTTCGTCTAATTCGCCGTCGGCACGGTGAAACGTATCACGACAATAAACGTAAATTTCAGCCTTCGTAATCGTTTTCTCGCTTATCCTTTGAAAAAGTTCCAAAACGGGCGATGGCACGGCACTTTTATTTCCGCTATTATAATCACTGATATATTTGTAAACTGTCGGTCTACTTACTTCCATAATTCTCGAAAGTTCGGTAATCGATATCATATCGGTTATATTCATCTTCTCAACACCTTTACATTATTTTACACTTTTTGTAAAGATTTGTAAAGCGTTTTGGCAAAATTTTCCAAAATATTTTTTACACGAAAAATGCCCGCTTGCCAAAAGGCAAGCAAGCAAAACAACTCACTTTAATCGATTTTTCTCGTTTCGTGGCAAGTAAAGTAGATAACTTGTCTATCGCTACATAAAGATTTGACAATTTGTTTGACTTTATCAAAATGTTCTTTATCCAAACACACGAAGGGGTCGTCCATTATCAAAAACGGCTTTTCCGCCTTGAAGGTGTTATCTATTATCGCAAGTTTCAAGCACAAACTTAAAACTTCTTTTTGTCCTGCCGAAAAATATCTGTAATCTCTGTTTTCGCCGTTTCTTTCAAAAGACAAAACGAAATCTTTATTCATGCTTAACTTTTCCCCGAATTCCTTTTCCACTTTCTCGGCGTACGACACGAAGGACTTTTTTATCGGGAAAACAAATTTTTCTTGCAAATTGTCTTCCGCCTTTTTAAGATACTCTTTGGTTAAAGATATCGTTTGCCTTTTTTTCTTGTAATACTCGATTTTTTCTTCTAAACTCTCTTTTTCTGATTTTAGCCTTTGAAGGTCCAAACAAGCACTTTCGTCGTCGTCGATTTTTCTTTCTAATTTTATAAAATCTTCTCTTTTCTCGTTGAGTTTGAAAAGCAACGCTTGATAAGGCTCGCCCGAGTATTCTCCGTATCCGTTTTGCGATTTATATTCTTCGGCTTTACGTTTATAAGCTAAAAGGTCGCAATTCAAATCGTAATATTTATGCGATTGATTTTTAATTTTTTCGGCTTGAAGTTTAAGGTCGCTTTTAGGTTCGATACCGTATTTATAAAGCGTCGCCTTTATATCGTTTTCCGTTTTTTTACACTCGTTTTCGACCGATTTTATTTTAAGTTTTTTCTCTTCGACTTCTTGTTTTATACTTTCGTAATATTTATAATCGTCGATTAAAACCTTTTCGTTTTCTTCGCCGTATTTAGATAAAAGCGCCTGCAATTGTTCGTTAATCGAAGAAATTTGTTCTTGTACCTTTTTTGAAAAAGAAGAATTTTGCGATTGCAAATAATCTCTTTTTAATGCGTAATAACTTTCAATTACGTTATCGCCTATATATCCGCAAGACGATAATATTTCGCTAATCTTCTTTTCTAATTCGAGTCGTTTTTCTTTTCCGCTTTCTCTATCGTCGCCTTTTTTAGTAAGCGATATTACACCTAAAACGGCAACTATAACTCCCACCAAGACAACGGATAAAATATAAAAGTTTTTCAAAAAGAAAAACACGGTTGCCCCGACGGACGATAAGATAAGTCCCAAAACCAAAAGCAAAATTCCGACGGTTTTCGTTTTATTATTACTTTCTTTTTCACTTTCCGTAGCGTCGCACGTTTTATATTCTTCGACGAGTTTATCGACCTTTCCCATATCTTCGGTTGATAATATAATTTCCTTTTTCTCGCCTAACGTCATCGATAAACTTTTTTGGCAAGCGTTTTTATCCGAGCAAAGTTTTTCTAATTTATCTATATCTTCCTTGCAACTACTTTCGTTAAATTTTTCGTTTAACCGTTCGTATCTGCGGATTTTGTTTTGTTCTAATAAACTCAACTCCGTATGTATTTTTAAGTTAGATAATCTATCGCAAGATTCGTATAATGCGTCGGCGTCTTGAACAAAAGGAACGCCCGACGGGAATTCTTGTTTAATCGAATATAAGCCGTCTTCTATCTCTTTAATTTGTTCGTTTAGCGTTCTATACCCTTCCGTTTTCTTTTCATACTCAAACGCTTTCTTGCATTTTTCATCGAATTCCGCTATTTCGTTTTTTAAGTATTCTCTTTTTATATACGCTTCGCCGACGGCGTTTTCTATCTGCGTTAAATTCTCTATCTTTTTGTTTACTTCAAAAAGTTCGCCCCTCGCTTCGTCGATAAGTCCGCCGTTGCCTTTCAAAAGTTTATACTCTTTTTCTTTATCCGTTAGAAGTTTCAAAACGTCGTCGAAAGAGTCGGAGTCTTCCGTGCCGTCGATAAAGTCGTTTAATTTTGCGTTTATAGAAGGGGAAGAAAACTCTTTGGTTTCTTCAAAGTTAAAAAGCACCGTTTTAAGATAAGAGTCTTCGTCCAAGGAATAAAGTGCTTTGCCTATATCACTTTCGAACTCGTGTGTCAAAGTACCGTTTTTATAGACCGTTAAACTGTCTTTCGTTTCTGACTTTTGGTCGAAAAATCTCTCTATTTTATATTCGACGCCCGAAACGTCTATTACGATATTTCCGCCGAATTTTCCACTTGAAAAAGGATAATAATGCTTTCTTAACCCAAATTCTTTATCACTCGACTTATCCGTTTTAAGCCCGTATAACATAACACGCAAAAAGTCGCATAGCGTCGTCTTTCCGTAGCCGTTTTCCTTGTATATCGTCGTTAAGGGGTATTCAAAATTAAAGTCGACGTTTGAAAGTTTTCCGAAGTTCTCGATATGTGCGCATTTTATTATCATATCTCGTTCCCCCTTTTCGATAACGCTTTTAGCCCTATGGTTATTATTTCCGCCTTTTCGTCGTCGGACAAATTTTCGCTTGCCATAACTTCACGGACGAACTCGCCTTTAAGCGACCTATCGCTAATATATGCGTTTATATCGATAGTCTTTTTTATCTTGTTTTTTACCGATATAAAATAATATTCGCCGTCTAATCTTTTCTTAATTTCTTCTTCGATATTTTCGGTGTCGAAGGATACCGAACCCGATAAAATTATTTCGATTAAATCGTCTTTACTATACCGCAAAGCCGATTTAACGACATTATAGGCTTCGTAATCGCTATTCGTTCCCGTTATATCTATTTCTATTTGGTGAATTTTTCTTATCGAATTTTCTACAAATTCAGCCGTTATTTTATCGCCTATATCTAAAACGATAAAGCCCTTGTCTCCGACTTCGTCGAAGCCCCTGCCTTCCAAACAACCCGAGTAAGCATATACGCCCCTATCGTCTAATTTTTGAACGCCCGAAAACGAGTGAATATGACCGAGTGCCAAATAGTCGATATTTCTTTCCTTTAATTTTTGCAAATTTATCTTGCCTTGATTTTCACTCGTGTACGCTTCGCCGTGTAGCATTACGATATTTTTCTTTTTTTCGTCTAATTTTAAGGTCGAATAAAAAGACGATATATTCCCGTCTTGAAGTTCTATTCCCGCAATGCATACGTCGTCGAAGTTATAATATGACCACGAAGAAGAAAAAGTCTTTAAGTTTTCGATTCCGTCTTCCGTGAAAGACTCCAAACCGTCGTGATTACCCCTTAAATAAATAAAGTCTATTTGGGGATTGCCTTTAACGACCGAATAGAAAAATTCCTTATCCTTTTTGGTCGGACGGTTTTCGTCGAAAAGGTCGCCGGATATAAGTATCGCAGTTATCACGTTTTTCTCGGCGTATTCGACCATACGCAAAAACGCCGTGCGGAGTTCCTTACTTCTCTCGTCGGCTTTTAATTTAGAGATTTTCGAGTCCATCTTCGAACCCAAATGCAAATCTGCGGTATGAATAAATTTCATAATTCTCCTTTTACTCTATTATTTTAACACAGTTTTTACAATAAAACAAGGGCTATCGCAAAAGC
>JAZRYO010000224.1:0-5916 GCA_045600785.1 Christensenellaceae bacterium
CTTTTTTTGTTTCTATTCCCAAAATATCCGAGAAAATCCAAGGGTTTTCAAGTGCACCACGACCTATCATAACGCCGTCCGCCCCCGTTTCTTCCATCATTTTATCGGCGTCTAATTTGCTAAATATCCCACCGTTAGCGATTACGGGGACTTTGACCGATTTTTTTGCTTTATAAATTTCGTCGTAATTCGGCTCGCCTTGATAAATTTTATCTTTAGTCCGTCCGTGTACCGAAATCATATCTATTCCGCCTTGTTCGACGGCTTTAACGAAGTCTTCGGTAATATATTTCCCGTCGGTTAGCCCTATTCTCATTTTGCAAGTGATAATTTTACCGCTTTTTTTACAAGATTTTACTATTTCTTCGGCTAAATTCGGGTTTTCAAGTAATGCACTTCCTTCGCCGTTATTAAAGATTTTAGGCATAGGACAACCGAAATTTATATCGACGATATCGAAAGGTTTAAGTTCGTCGCTTTCACATACCTTTCTCATAATATCGGGGTCATTACCGAAAATTTGAACGCACTTTATTTTTTCGCATTTCGGAGAGAATAATAGGTCTTTCGTATTTTCGTTGTTATAATAAAGTCCTTTGGCACTTACCATTTCGGTAAAGGTTAGACCTGCGCCGTACGATAGACAAATACTTCTTAAAGAAAAATCGGAAAAACCGGCAAGCGGTGCTAAAAATACGTTGTTCGGCGTTTCAACGTTGCCTATCTTAACTTTTTTTACTTTCATTATAATAATTATCTATCTCTTTTTCGGATAGTTCTTTTATATTTTTTCCGTCTTTTATAATTAGTTCTTCCATTTTTTGAAATCTATGCAAAAATTTATCGTTCGTTTTGGATAAGGCTTCTTCGGAATTAAAACCTAATTTTCTCGTGAGATTTACGACGGAGAAAATCAAATCGCCCAATTCTTTTTCGAGATTTATTTTATTCCCCGATTTTATTTCGGCTTTAACTTCGTCGATTTCTTCGTAGATTTTATTAAAAACGCTTTCGGCGTCCGAAAAGTCAAAGTTATATTTGCCCGCTCTCGAACCTAACTTATGCGCTCTTAAAAGGGCGGGGAAGTTCTTTGGAATTGCGTCTAAATATTCGTAGCCCGAAGAATACCCCTTTTCCTTTTGTTTGTTTTTATCCCAAATAAATAGTGCCGAATTTGAGTCGGTCGCCTTATCGTTTCCGAAAATATGCGTGTGGCGAGAGATAAGTTTTTGACAAACGCCACTCGTAACGTCAAAAGAAGTAAACGCTTCTCTTTCTTTTGCAAAGAGTATTTGAAAAGCGGTTTGCATAAGAAGGTCGCCGAGTTCTTCGCAAATTCCTTCGTTGTCGTTTTTGTTTATTGCGTCGATAAGTTCATAAGTTTCTTCGATTGTATTGAGTTCGATACTTTCCTTCGTTTGCGCCTTATCCCAAGGACAACCGTTTTCGGAACGCAATATTTCAAGTATATCTAAAAGGTCGTCAAAAGTATAACGGGTTTTTTCGGTTAAACTTAATTCGTCTATTAGTATTGCGGTAGAATAATCGAAGTTATCGTCGTAATCCATTTCGTAAAGTCTTATATTTTTTTCGGAAATATCGGAAAATTTACAGCAAGGTATATCATCTCCGAATATGCTTGCAAGTTTGAGTTTTACTTTTGACGCTACGAACTTATTGTCAACGTCGTAAACGATAAGCGGTAAATAAGGCTTAACGTTTTCTATATCGTACGCCGAAATGGAGTAGTAATTTTTAGTAAGTTTATATTTGGTCGCACACTTTTGCGCCCTTGTAATTCCGTCGATAATTTCAGTGTCTTTGTGTTTTTCGATTATGATTTTACAAGAGTTGTCAAGCGTTGCGTTTCCGTCAACGAGATATAAAACGTCTTCGGTTTTCGATGCGGATATAACTTCTTTTGCAAGGTTATTGTTTAAGGTATCGAAGTTTCTCGATTTTTCGTAAACGAAATCGAGTGAAGTAATTTTAGGAAATTCTTCCTTTAACTTCTTTCCGCACGTCGTTTTTTCGGTGCGAATAAACACCTTGTTCGTCTTTTTAATCTTCTCGTAGGCATTTAGAGTAAGGTCGCCTATCTCCGTTCCTATTCCGATTAAAGTTATTTTCATCTTTTATTTCCTTTTTCGAATTAGATATAATTATAATATATACCAAATCCAAGAAAACCGCAACAAAATAACATAGTATATCGGATAAAAGTAAGGCGTAAACGTTAAAGTTCGGATTTTTCAAAAAAATAAGTTCAAGGGTGCATTTTAAGGCAATTCCCACTCCTAAAAACGCACAGGATAAATATGATTTTCCGTATGCGATTAAAACCGACGACATAGTTTGCATAACCGAAATCAAAAAGACGTTTACCGATGCGATTTTTAACAGTTTAATTGCGGTTTCCGTATAAAACTCGTCAAGTCCCGAGAATAAAATTTTAACGGCGGGTTTAGAAAATAAAAACACGCCTATTGCAAAAACACAAGATAAGACTGCGGTTAAAGAAATTGCGTCGTTTGTCTTGTATATCGTTTCCAAATTCTTTTTCTTTGATTTTAGAGCGGATATTTCGGGTAGATAGGATATGGCAAGTCCGTAACAAATTGCAATCGGAACGCCGATTACCGATTCTATACTTCCCGTGTAAACGCCGTAAAGCCCGACGGCTTTTTCGGTATAAAAACTCATTAAGTTCACGGCAACAAAACTGTCGAATACTTTCGATAAGGGTATAAGCACCGCCGAAAGAGTAATCGGGAATATCGTTTTAGTTATAGTTTTATAACTTATTTTTTTAGTATTTTCCTTTAATTTTACGTTTTCTTTCTTGAATAAAAAATAAAGGTATAGTAGTGCGATAAATTCGGAAATACTTACGGATAGAGTTGCTATTGCACTTAAAATATACGTTTTTGTTTTGATTAAATACAGTAGAGTTATCCCGACGATGAGTTTAACTGCCTGCTCGGTTATTTGAGATACTGCGGTCGGAAGCATATTCCTTTTTCCTTGAAAATACCCCCTAAAACAAGAAATCGCCGAAACGAATACTACGGACGGCGATAAAAAGACGTAGGAAAGATAACAGTTTTCGTTTCCTTGCAGAAGGGAAAAAGGATAAGATAATGCAAGCATTAAGATACTTCCCAAAAGTCCTAACGGTACGAAAAGTTTAAGGGTTTTTTTAAGTAGAGTCGTTTCGTCGCCTATATTCGACGAAACGAGTTTTGAAATCGCACTTGGTATTCCGGTCGAAGAAAAGGTGAGAAGAATACAGTACACGGGGAAAACCGTTTGATATATTCCAAGACCTTCGGCTTTTAGTAAATTTGTAAGCGGTATTCTATATAGCGCACCTAAAAGTTTGGTTATTATTCCGCCTATTGAAATTATTAAAGCACCCTTGACGGCATTGTCAAGTTTTTTGGTCATTTCAAAATCCTTCCGTTAAAATTTTAGCGGTTAAACTTGCAAGGCGTAAATCGTTCTCGTTTATTTTTTCGCCTACCGTATTGTCAACTAAAACGATTGCTCCAAAAATCTCTCCGCCCTTTTTAACGGGTAGAATAAGTTCCGACTTAACGTATAGGGTATCGTTATCCGTAAGTGAAGAAGAAACAAAACTGTCTTCGTAATTGTGTATATAAGTTTTGTTTTCGTTTATTATTTTTTCGGTCGCTTTCGAAAGGGGTTTATAAAGAAGTATTTCTTCGTTAAAACCCGAAACGGAAATTACTTTATTTTTATCGCAAATTATTGCGATTTTGCCCGTTTCGTCGTGGAGTGCCATAGTGAGTGCTTTTATCCTTTCCACGTTTTCTATTTGCGAATATTTTTTAAGGATTACCGAATCTCTTTCGGCGTAAATTTCTATAGGGTCTCCGTCGTTTATTTTTAATATTTTTCTGATTTCTTTGGGAAGGACAATTCTTCCTAAAACGTCAATTCTTCTTACTATTCCTGTTTTCATTTTTTTCTCCTTTACTTTAAGTATTTGGCAAATAAAGTAAATTATACAAAAAAAGGCGACGAAATTTCGTCGCCTAAACAGGTTATTTTCTTTTATCGATTTTGTAAGTCGGTACTAATTCTTTTACGAGTTTTTTCATATCGTCCGTTTCGGAGTACGCCCTCGTGTAAAGTTCGTCCAAAGTCTTCCAAAACTTTTCTTCATTGAACTTAATGGGTTGTGCTATATTGATAAGACCGTTCGGAGTTTTTTGCATACCTTCTTCGTCCATTAGCCTTTCTTCGAAAAGTTTTTCGCCCGGGCGAAGTCCCGTGCATACGATATCTATATCTACGTTCGGTTCTAATCCCGAAAGTTTGATAAGGTTATACGCCAAATCGTAAATTTTAACGGGTTCGCCCATATCGAGAACGTATATTTGACCGCCTTTTGCATAAGCACCCGCTTGTAATACGAGTGATACCGCTTCGGGTATGGTCATAAAATACCTTATTATATCTTTATGGGTTACGGTAACGGGTCCGCCTTCGGCAATTTGTTTTTTGAATAGGGGAATAACCGAACCGTTTGAACCTAATACGTTTCCAAATCTAACCGCTACGAAATTCGTATTTTTACTTTGTCTTCCGATTGATTGAATAATCATTTCGCAAATACGTTTCGACGCACCCATAATGTTAGTGGGGTTGACCGCTTTATCCGTCGAGATTTGGACGAAGGTTTCGGCTTTATACATATCTGCGTATCTTGCGACGTTAAACGTTCCGAAAACGTTGTTTTTGACCGCTTCGTTAGGACTTGTTTCCATTAAGGGAACGTGTTTATGCGCTGCGGCGTGGAAAACTATTTGCGGACGGTATTTTTCGAATATATCTTTGATTTTGCCATTATCTCTAATGCTTGCGATTAAAACTACTAAATTCAAGTTATTGTGATATTTGCGTTTTAGTTCTTGTTCGATGTCGTAAGCGTTATTTTCGTAAATATCCAAAATAATAAGTTGTTTAGGTCCGTGAGATGCAATTTGACGGCAAAGTTCACTACCTATCGAACCGCCTCCGCCGGTAACCAAAACTACTTTTCCGCTTATATATCCTATAATTTCGCCTATATCGACTTTAACGGGTTCTCTACCGAGTAAGTCTTGAATTTCGACGTCTCTTAAATTCGAAACTTTAACTTGTCCCGATGCGAACTGATAAATACCGGGGAGAATTTTAACGGGGCAGTTGGTATCTTTACATCTCGAAATAATTTTACTTATTCTTTTCTTGCTTACCGACGGCATCGCTATAAATATTTCTTCGATACCGTATTTTTCAACGTTTTTCTTTATTTCGTAAGTAGACCCCGCAACTTTTATGCCTGCGATATATTTTCCTATTTTATTGGTATCGTCGTCGATAATACATACGGGAACGTAAGAAAGCTTTTTGGAAACTCTCATTTCGTTTATAAGCGACCTTCCCGATTCTCCACCGCCGATAATCATAACTTTCTTTTTATCTTCGGCTCTACTTCCGACGTAGAATTTTCCGACGGATACTATTCTCGTCGAAAATCTCGTTAAAATAGTCAAATAGAATAAAAGTAAGGCAAAAACGAAAGTGGTGTCGTTAGTTATATATGCGCCTTTCGTGGCGTATCTGAAAATTATATTCGGAATAACTATACAAACCATTGCCAAAGTAAGTTTAATGGCGTCGACAAGTCCTGCCGAACTTAAAATCATAGAGTACATTCCGAATATAAAGAAAAACCCTACCGTTAAAAGAACGTTGGCGAATATCCAACACAAAACGCCTACGCTCATTATTTTATGCAAACTTTCTATTGTAAACCAGTAAGCGAGAATTAAAGACGATATCGTAAACAATAAATCAAGCGCTAACAGTAATACGAAACGACGTAAATCGTTTCTTCTTTCATTT
>JAZRYO010000225.1:0-24375 GCA_045600785.1 Christensenellaceae bacterium
AAGTCAACCATTTCGTATCCTGCAAGGAATCCGTTTTTAGACGCTTCTTCGATACCCTTTCTGACGGGTTCGATATATTCCTTGGGAATAGAACCGCCGACCGTTTCGTCAACGAATTCAAATCCTTTGCCGGGTTCCAAAGGCTCAAAGTGAACTTTACAATGTCCGTATTGTCCTTTACCACCCGATTGTCTTTTATACATTCCTTCGGCGTCAACAGCCTTTCTGAACGTTTCTTTATAAGATACTTGGGGCTTACCGACAGTCGCTTCAACCTTAAATTCACGAAGAAGTCTATCGACGATTATTTCAAGGTGAAGTTCGCCCATTCCGGCGATTATCGTTTGTCCCGTTTCTTTATCGGTATAGAACTTGAAAGTCGGGTCTTCTTCGGCGAGTTTCAAAAGCGCCATAGTCATCTTCTCTTGACCTGCTTTCGTCTTGGGCTCGATAGCAACTTGAATAACGGGTTCGGGGAATTCCATATTCTCCAAAATTATAGGATGCGCTTCATCGCAAAGCGTGTCGCCCGTAGTCGTGTCTTTAAGTCCGACGATTGCACAAATATCACCCGAATAAACTTCGTTTATTTCTTCTCTGTGATTTGCGTGCATCAAAAGAAGTCTTCCGACTCTTTCTTTCTTGCCTTTGGTCGAGTTATATACGTAAGAACCCGATTCCAAAACACCCGAATATGCTCTGAAATATGCAAGTTTTCCGACGAACGGGTCTGCGACCATCTTGAACGCTAAACCTGCGAAAGGTTCGTTGTCGTCCGTCTTTCTTTCTTCTTCTTGGTCGGTATCGGGGTTGACGCCTTTAACGTGGTCAACGTCGATAGGACTCGGAAGATAGTCTACGATTGCGTCCAAAAGGTGTTGAACGCCTCTGTTTTTATAACTCGAACCGCAAAGAACGGGTGTCATATTCATAGATATCGTAGCCTTTCTTATTGCATACTTCATATCTTCTACGGAAAGTTCTCCGCTTTCGAAGAATTTTTCCATTAAAGCGTCGTCTTGTTCGGCACAAGATTCCATAAGTTTTTGTCTTGCTTCGTTGGCAAGGTCAACGTAATCTGCGGGGATAGGTCCGACCGTAAAGTCTTTTCCTAATTCGTCGTGATAAATAATGGAATTGTTTTCTACAAGGTCGATAATACCTTGGAAGGTTTCTTCTTTACCGATAGGAAGAGTGATAGGCATTGCGTTTGTTTTAAGCCTTTCTCTCATCATATTTACGGCGTTATCGAAGTTTGCACCGTTTATATCCATTTTGTTGACGTACGCAATACGGGGAACGTGATACTTGTCCGCTTGTCTCCAAACGGTTTCCGATTGCGGTTCAACTCCGCCTTTTGCACAGAACGTAGCGACTGCTCCGTCTAATACACGCAAAGACCTTTCAACTTCGACCGTAAAGTCAACGTGGCCGGGTGTGTCGATTATGTTAATTCTGTTTTCCTTCCAAAAACAAGTCGTTGCGGCGGAACAAATCGTGATACCTCTTTCTTGTTCTTGTACCATGAAGTCCATAGTAGCCGAACCGTCGTGAGTTTCACCGAGTTTATGAGTCTTACCTGTGTAGAATAAAATTCTTTCGGTAGTAGTCGTCTTTCCGGCGTCGATGTGCGCCATAATTCCGATGTTTCTGGTATGTTGTAAGTCAAATTGTCTTGGCATAATGTCTCCCGATTACCAGCGATAATGCGCAAAAGCCTTGTTTGCTTCCGCCATCTTGTGAGTGTCTTCTTTCTTCTTGACTGCTCCGCCGGTACTATTGTAAGCGTCAACGAGTTCGTTTGCAAGTCTTTCGCTCATGACCTTTTCACTTCTCTTTCTCGCACTTGCGACTATCCAACGGATAGCGAGAGTTTGTCTTCTCTCCGGTCTGATTTCGATAGGAACTTGGTAGTTCGAACCGCCTACTCTTCTCGCTTTAACTTCGAGAAGGGGCATAACGTTGTTCATTGCTTGTTCAAAAATATCCATCGGTTCAACGCCTAACTTTTCTTTTGCTTCGTTAAGTGCGTCGTATACGATGGTTTGCGCAGTTCCCTTCTTACCGTCAAGCATTACTTGATTGATAAGTTTGGTAAGCACTTTGCTTCCGTATATGGGATCCGGCAAAACGTCCCTCTTGGGAACGCCACCTCTTCTTGGCATTTTAATATCCTCCTTTAATTTTTGTAGGGTACGATATACCCTGTATGCTATCGCTCTTAAACCGCTTTTGCGGGAGCGAACCTTCTGGCAACCGTGTTGCCATACTGCCTACTTTTCAGGTAAAAATTCAGAATTTCCACTATGTAAGTAGGGTTTTTGTTTTTTCGTTTGATTACTTGGGGCGTTTAGCGCCGTACTTGGATCTTGCTTGATTACGCTTTTGAACGCCGGCAGTATCTAACGTACCACGAATAATGTGATATCTTACGCCGGGCAAATCTCTGACTCTTCCGCCACGGATAAGTACCGAACTATGCTCTTGAAGGTTGTGTCCTTCGCCTGGAATATAGATAGTACCTTCCTGCTTGTTAGTCAAACGAACTCTTGCGATTTTACGAAGTGCAGAGTTGGGCTTCTTGGGAGAAGTCGTAGTAACGGATAAACATACTCCACGCTTTTGCGGACAGTTGTTCAAAATGGGCGCTTTGCTCTTTTCTTTCGCCGTTACTCTGCCTTGTTTAATCAGTTGGTTGATTGTTGGCATTTTTTACCTCCTTATTTAGTGTAATATTCTGAAAACGGACCCTATTCCGCTTAAAGAAAGCACGTTTTCGGGCGGACGACAGTTTTCGCCCATACCCATTGCTTGTAAATTTTATCATATTTTTTTAACTCAGTCAACGTTTTTAACGGATATATATAATATATTTAACATTTTTTTTGATATTTTACCCCTAAAAAGCACAAAAAAAGGCGTGTGAAAAACTCACACGTCTTAATTTTGTTAATTCAGAAGCCTATTTGCGCTCCAAATGTCGCCGAGAAGAAATACTTGCCGTTAAATATCTCGGTCAATAATTTTCCGAGTGGAAGGGTAAACGATAAAACGTTTTCTTCTTCGATTTTTTCAACCTTAAAGAAGGGATTTTCTTCAAACGCCGAAAGGTCGGCGTCGCCACACGGAATACTTACGGGAACGTCAAACTCTATCTCTCCTGCGTTTGCCGTGTATCCGAAATTGAAAGTCGCTTTTGCGTCGGTTAAAATTCCGTCGGTCGTTTTTACTTCCGTTTCATAAGAAAGCACGTCGACGAAAACTTTATTTATAAGTTCGAATATCGGCAAAACTTTTCCGCCGAATATTCTTCTCGATAAAGCGTCAGTCCACTCGTTTAACGTCTTGGTCTTAAACTTCGGAACTAAAACTTCTCCTATAAGGTGTTCAAGTTTCGCACTTTGGTCGCCAACTATCATTTGATACAATTCGTTTAGAGAGTATTTGCCGACCTGCGCCATAAGATAATCGTATGCGCCTTCGCCGTCTTTTAGGTCGGGAAGATTAAACCCGAATTTTTCGTTTACGCTATCTATTACGCTTTGAACGTCCAAAGAAAGTATCTTGAAAATTAAATCGACCGTTTCACGCAAAGAAAAATCTTGGTCTTTTAGTTGACTTCTTAAAAGTGCGTCTAAAAATATGGCTAAAGTCGATATGCGCATATTGACGACGCCGTCGGTATCGTCTTGGTCGTCGCCGAATAAAAGCGGTAATATCTCGTCTAAAAATTCGTCGCAACTTTCCGTCCCTATAAGTTCGTACAAAGTCTTGTCTTTGAACCCGTATAAATCTTCCAAAACTTCGTTTGCAAGCAAGCCGATATTTTCGTAATCTCTATCCGTCTTAACTCCCTTTTCGGCGTCTTTCGTCTTGTAAAGTCCGTACGCCAAATCCGCTATCTTGCCGTATAGTTCGTTATAACGCTTAGTAAGTTCTACGCTGTTTTGTTCTTCGACGAAATCTTTAATACTTTTTTCTATCTCTTTAAGCGTGCCTATACGGAAGGATATTTTTTTATCTTCCGGTCCGTAAAGAATTTCGACTGCTCCGTCCTTATAAGTCAAAGTGCTTTCGAATAAAATTATACTCGAAACGCCTTCGCCGTACGCCCTGACTCTGATACTCGCAAAAAGGTCGAATCCGTCGTCGGTGTTTTCAAGCAACACTCCCAAATCGGCATCGAACACGCCACGACCTAAAACGAACTCGCCGTCCTTTTTCTCGGCGGTAAATTTATGAGTAAAGTTGCCTACCGCAAGCCCGTCCGTAAATATAGGTAAACCGTCGATGAGTTGAACGAGTGAAACCCCGTCGAAACTCTCTCTTTTAAGTTCGATTGCCTTCGTTTCATCTTCCGTTTTTTCTTGCTTTTGACAAGAACATACGAAAAGCGTACAGCACGACAAAACTACCGCTAATAATACTGCTAAAAATTTTCTCATACTTCTCCTTGCAAAACGGTTAAACGATATTCATACCGTCTAATACCATTTTCGACGGTCCTTCGTAAGAACCCCTTATAGTCTTTATTTTGTTTAATCTTACGGTATTTAATACCTTGCTTAATCTACCGCTCATAGAAACGCCCGTTATCGAACGGGTTTGCTTGCCGTCGTAGTAGTAAGCAAGTCTTATTTCTCCGCCTATATAGTCGTTATATAAATCGACTTGTATGCCCGATAAGGATACACACTCGAAATAAGGCTCTTTTTTTAATTCCTTTTCGGTAAGCGTTCCCGTGTCTAATTTCATACAGGAAAGCATACCCGTAGGTTGTTCTTTTAAGTATTCGGCAAATCTTACCGTGCCGTGATTTGCAACTACTTTGCCGTCTTTTATTATCGTCTTGTCGGCAAGAGAATAGCCGTCGTCGTCAAACGCAGAAGAAAATACCGAACCTTTTATTTGCGCTTTCATTGTAAGCGTCAATTTGTCGCCCTTGGGGGCGGTTTGTATCTTACCGTTTTTCTTAAATAAATTCGACTTCGAATATACGCTTGCAAAGTCTAAATCGGAAACGTAATTTCTCAAAAGTTCTTGTATCTCGTGTGCGCCCAAAACGACTTTACACTTAATCTTTTCGGTAGGCTTTTCGGCGTTTCTTCTATCCCTAACTTCTCTCATTTTGCCGTCTATCTCGGCGGTAATTTCTTCGGGGATAAGTTCGGTAAACTCGTAGTTCTCGTAAAGTTCGACCGACTCGCCTTCGTTCCACGTCGGAATTGCTTCGACCATCGCCCTATACTTTACTTGCGTCTTATCGACGCCTTTGCTGTTCTTGACGTTTACCGTCTTTTTATAGACGAAAATTTCGGTTGCGTTTATCGAACCGTTTTTATAGTTGTCCGCCTTAAAGACGGCTTTCGCTATTTCTTCGGCAACCGACTTTAACTCTTTTCCTTCGAAGTTCGATTTGACCGTATAACTTCCTTTACCGCCACCTACGATATCGTAATTTTGGTTGGAAACGAGTTTCGCCCTTGCGGTCGCTTTCTCGATTTTGTCCTTGACTTCGGCTTCGGTATTACCTTCGAAAACCGAGAAGGAACTCTCGCCCTTAAAACCGTCGTGGTCAACGTAAACGGTTACGAACTTTTCGTTGACGTCGGTCGCACGGGCAGTTTCTATTTTTTTCTTAACGTAAAAAAGTTGATAAGAAGATACTTCGCTACTTATTACTTTATAGTCCGAAACGCCTTCGGACTTTTTCAATAATTCAAAAACGTCTATCATCCTAATTTAACCCTCACTTTCAAGTTGGGTCCGCCGTCGGCAACCCTAACCCACTCTTTATATCCTTTTCCGCAACTACCCGAACCTATGACTTCGGACTTGTCCGATATCATAGTTATCGACTTCAAAAGTTCGGGTACCGAACCGCTCATAACGACGGGCGATACGTAATTGTCTGTAAGTTTTCCGTCGATTATTTCTATGCCGTATTCGGCGGTGCATTGTATTTGCCAGTTCTTCGGGTCTTCCATACCGTTGTTGGTATCGAATAACATATAGCCGTGTTTAATCGACTTTATCATATCCGAAAGTTTGTCTTTTCCTGCGTCGAAGAAAGTGTTGGTCATACGGGAATAAGCCTTGTTTTTGAAACTCTCTCTCCTGCCGTTGCCCGACGGTTTGACTTTAAGTTCGGTCGCACTCGTCAAGTCGGAAAGTCCGTTTACCAAAATTCCGTCTTTAATGATTTGAGTGTTTTGCGCCAAAACGCCGTCGTCGTCAAAGAAGTACGACGCAGCCGACAAAGTCGCCCCCGCACCGTCTCTCATATTAGATATAGGCGACGCAACGTATTTGCCGACGTATGATTTCGCAAGCGCCCTATCCTTTACGAATTGGTCCATTTCAACGCCGTGTCCGAACGCTTCGTGGGCGATTAAGCCCGTTATCGAACTGTCGGTTATAACGTCGTAAACCCCGGGAACTATGGGTTTTGCCTTGTCGAGTTTATGCGCAAGGTCGATAACTTTATCTGCCTTTTTAGTTAAGTCGGACATTACTTTTTTAAGCATGTTTCCGTTTGCGCTTTCAACTGCCTGAACTACTCTCTCGCCCTTATATATGACTACCAAAAAGGCGTTTGCCCAACCGTAATGTTGGTCCAAAACTTTATTGTTCGATACGAAAAGTTTTGATACGGTATAAGGACGGACGGATACGAAAGCGTTTAGTATCTTGTCGTCTTTTTTAAGCGTTTCGTTCATAAGGGAAGAACAGTACGACAATACTTTTTCGTCCGAAAACTTATCGAAATCGCTTTCTCTTAAAAAGGACTCGACGTGCTTTTCGTCCTTGATTTTTTGGCACTTTATCGTGTCGCCTTTAAGTTTTTTGGTGAGTTCGACCGAAGATAAAATCTTCTTCGCAAGTTCTTTTTTGTCCCCCGAAATATCCGATACCGAATATTCGTAGAAGGCGTCTTTTTTGTGCATTTTAACGACAAATCCACAGTCGTTTTGACCTTCTCTAATCATCGACGCCGCACGGTTTGCTGTGTAGAACGTTTCTCTGACGTCAGTCCCTAAAACGCTGACGTAAGAAAAATGTTTCTTCAATTCTTTAACGAGTAAAACGGCGTCTTGTTTTCTACTTTGTAAAAATTCTGAAAACGGCATTTTTTTCTCCTTTTCTTTTTTTAGACAATTATATATCCTTTTCCCGTCTTTTTCAACTGATTTTATATTCTTTTTTCTTTTACCGACTATTTGCCCCACTTATACTCCCCAAAAATCACTCGCCGTAGGCGTACTTCACTGCACCGCAACTTCACTTGCGTTAGCAAACTTCACTGCGTAGCAACTTCACTTGTCGTAAGACAAACTTCACTTGCGCCAGCAAACTTCACTGCTCCGCAATTCTCAACAAAAAAAAAAGAGATGCGATAAAACGCATCTCGTTTTTTGTTATCTCTTTGAGAATTGCGGAGCACGTCTTGCTTTCTTTATGCCGTACTTCTTTCTTTCCTTCATTCTCGGGTCTCTCGTTAAGAAACCTGCTTTTTTAAGCGTCGGACGGAGTTCGGGTTCTGCGACGATAAGCGCTCTCGAAATTCCGTGTCTTATTGCACCTGCTTGACCGGTAAATCCACCGCCGATTACGTTTACGAATACGTCGTACTTTCCGTCGGTTTCGGTCAAAACAAGGGGTTGACGAATAATGAGTTTTAACGTGTCAAGGTCGCAATACTCGTCAATGCTTCTTCCGTTTATGTTGATAGCGCCCGTTCCGCCAGGGATAAGTCTAACCCTTGCGATTGCGCTCTTTCTTCTTCCTGTTCCCCAGTATTGAAGTTTCTTTTTAACAGATACTTTTGCCATACTCTTTTCTCCTTACCTTATTTACCGATTTTAAGTTCTACGGGTTTTTGTGCTTGATGATTGTGTTCTGCGCCTTTGTAAACACGAAGTTTAGAAAGCATTTGTGCGCCCAAAGTGTTCTTGGGAAGCATGCCCTTTACCGCTTCGTAAACAACGACGTCCGACTTTTCGTCCATCATTCTTCTGTATGGCGTTTGCTTTAATCCGCCGACGTATCCCGTGTGATAAGTGTAAAGTTTTTGGTCGAGTTTTTTACCCGTTAAAACTACCTTGTCGCTATTTATTACTATTACGAAATCGCCCGTATCGACGTTGGGAGTGAATATCGGCTTGTTCTTTCCACGAAGAACGGTTGCAACTTGCGATGCAAGTCTTCCGAGAGTAAGTCCCGTAGCGTCGACAACGTACCATTTTCTTTCAACTTGTTGGTCCTTTGCCATATAAGTTTTCATTTTTATTCTCCAAATTTGTATGTTTTATATATATAAGGTCGTATCGGATAGGGGCTAAACTATGCGAAACTTCCCTTATAGATGCTAAACTATTTTAGTAAAATAACTTTTCTTTGTCAAGCGTTTTTATCTATTTTTTAATAATCTTTTCTTCCAAGCAAATAATCTGTCGATACTTCGAAAAAATCGGCAAGCAAAATAATGTACGACGCTTTCGGTTCGTTTACTCCCCTTTCCCAATAGTCGATAGCCTTTTGACTTGTCCCTATTGCTTTGCCCAATTCCAACTGCGACATTTTTCTCTCTTTTCGCAGTTCCTTTATAATCTCTCCTATTTTCATAATTAAAATTTTAGAAGAAAACTTCTTGTTTTTGTTGACAAAGAAGATTTCTTCTTGTATAATTATGTCTATAATTCGTGTTTTTACACGTAAAATAAGGAGATTTTTATGGAAAAGTATGCAGACAAAAACTTGTTGTCCGACGAGAAAATCGAACTTCGTGCGAAGTTTAGCGTTTTTTGTTTAGTTGGACCTATTCTATGGCTTATCGTAGCGTTAGTCATAGTCTTTACCATCGGTGGTGCGACCAAAGATATTGACGAACTTGATAGCATGCTTAAAGTTTTCAAACTTGTGTTGATTGTTTTAGGCGTTCTTCCCCTTTTGAAGAAGATTATCATTTTAATGACGACCGACCTTGCGATAACCAATAAGCGTGTTATCGGAAAAACGGGCGTATTGAAAATCGAAACTCTTGACCTTCATATAGACAAGGTTGAAAGCGTAGAATTAAAAGCAAAGTTCTTTGAAAGATTATTCGGATTAAACTCAATAGGCGTTAAGGGTTCGGGGGCATCTTCAATAACTTTATTCCACGGCATTGCTAACGCAACTCAATTTAAGAACGCCGTAACGGAATCTATTGAAAAACACGCTGCCGAAGCACGTAGGGCGCAAGCCGAAGAAATCGCAAGAGCGATGGGCAAGAAATAATTTGTATTAAAAGGCTTAAGTTTTTTAACAAAATTTTATTGAAATACGAAATTATGGGGGTATTTTTTCAAATTCCTTGAAAAAATACCCCCATAACGTTATAAAACCCGTTTCGGGATTTTAGAAACGGGTTTTTAATATTCTACTTTTTTTAAGGTTAGACCTTCGAGAATAAAATTTTGTCCGTCCTATTATTTGAAAACTTTGTCACAATTTGTCGTATTTTTTCATCTGCTTGAAAATTTTTATAAAAAACGGTTAAATTTTTCATTTGGTTGAAAAAAACTTGACATTTCTATTGTTATATATTATTATAGACGTAAGGAGCGAAATATGATAATCAGAAACGAGTATTTGTCAGAATTACAATCTTTCAGAGAAAAAAAGTTAATAAAAGTTATTACCGGAATAAGACGTTGCGGAAAATCCACTTTGTTATTACAATATATCGACACGCTAAAACGTAGCGGAATAAAAGATAATCAAATTATTCATATAAATTTTGAAGCGCTGGAATATGAAGATTTACTTGATTATAGAAAATTATACGATTACATAAAACAAAGGTTAAGACCGAACGAATACACCTACGTTTTTTTAGACGAAGTTCAAAAAGTAAAAGATTTTCAAAAAGCCGTCGACAGTTTATATATTCAAAATTTTACAGACGTTTATATAACGGGTTCTAATTCCGATTTGTTATCAAGCGAAATTGCGACGCTGTTAACCGGAAGATTTGTTGAAATAAAATTACTTCCTTTATCGTTTAAGGAATATTTTTCGGTTCAAGATAAAAACATAGACAGGGATAAATTATTTTTTGAGTATCTAAAAACCGGTTCTTTACCTTACTTAACCGAATTGCCTGAAAAAAAAGCAAGAGAAATTTATATGGAAGGTTTATTCAACACGATAATGACCGTTGATATTGCAAAAAGACACCCGTCTGTAGATTTGTCGGTTTTAGATAGCATTTTCAAGTTTATCTTACATAATATAGGCAATTTGGTTTCGTCAACGGCTATATCTAACACTCTAATGTCAAACAACCGTAAAACGTCGTATAATTCAGTTGAAAAATACATTGCTTATCTTAAAGAGTGTTTTCTGATATACGAAGCAAAAAGATATGACGTTAAAGGTAAACAAAACCTAAAATCACTTGCTAAATATTACGTTGTAGATAACGGATTCAGAAATTTATTATTATCTAACAGCGAGTCCGATATAGGACACGTTTTGGAAAACGTTATTTATTTAGAACTTGTCCGTCGTGGTAATACGGTTTCCGTCGGAAAATTAGACGATAAAGAAGTCGATTTTGTCGTGGAAAACTCAAACGGTACGGAATATTATCAAATTTCGGCAACCGTTATGGACGAAACGAAATTTAAGTCGGAAATCGAACCGCTTAATAAAATCAAAAATCATTATCCTAAATATTTAATTACGCTTGACAGATACGATTTCGGAAATTATCACGGTATAAAAATAATAAACGCCGTTGACTTTTTGTTGGAAGAATAAGCCGTTAAATCATCTGATAATTATATAAAAAATAAAACCCGTTTCGGGATTTTAGAAACGGGTTTTTAATATTCTACTTTTTTTAAGGTTAGACCTTCGGGGGCAAGGGTTATGCCTGCCGACTGTCTTTTTCCGCTTTTTATAACGTTTTTTACTTCTTTCGGCTTTATCTTTCCTTCGCCGACTTTTACGAGCGTCCCCGCCATTATCCTTACCATATTATATAAAAAGCCGTTGCCTTGAACCGTGAAGATAATATCTTCTCCCCTTTTTTCGACTTTGGCTTTATATATGACTCTAACCGTGTCTTTGACTTTTGAATTACTCGCCAAAAAACACTTGAAATCGTGCTTGCCCAAAAAATACTTACACGCCTTTTTCATTTTTTTAACGTCAACGGGAAATTTTAGCCTATAAAATCTCTCGTCTTTTAAGGGGTGGGGAACGGGAGAATAATACATTTTATATTCGTAGGTTTTTTTCTTCGCCGAAAACCTTGCGTGAAAGCCGTCATATTTCAGAAAACTTTCTACAACCGATACGTCGCTATCTAAATAGGGGTTTATGGCAAAGGCGAATTTTTCGGGCGGGATATTAGAATTAGTATCAAAATGTGCGATTTGACCTTCGGCGTGAACTCCGCTATCCGTTCTTCCGCTACCGACCAAATTGACCTTTTCGCCCGTCGCCTTTTCTATTGCCTTTTCGATTTCTTCTTGCACCGTTCTTTTATCGGGTTGTGTTTGAAAACCGCAAAAGTTTTTTCCGTTATACTCTATTTTAAGGACTATTCTTCTCATAACTTTATACCACCGTTTTACTTATAAATACGACGGCAAAAATAAACACCGCCGTCAAAGCGGTTGCGATTAAATCGCATAAAGAAAATTTGAGTTTTTTGTATTTCGTTCTCTTTCCGTTTCCCGAATAACACCTTGCGTCCATAGCGTCGCCGAGTTCGTCGGCACGACGAAATGCGGATACTAAAAGGGGTATAAGTACGGGGATAAGCGCCTTAATACGCTTTATTACGTTTCCGCTTTCGAAATCTCCGCCCCTTGCTTTTTGGGCGCAAATAATTCTGTCCGTTTCGTCGGTAAGAGTCGGAATAAACCGTAATGCAATCGACATAATAAGCGCAAGTTCGTGGACGGGGAATTTGATTTTATTAAGCGGTTTTAATAAACTTTCAAGTCCGTCGCAAATGCCGACCGCCGTCGTCGTCAAGGTTAAAACCGAACTTCCCATAACGAGTGCGATAAGTCGTACCGACAAAAAAAGCGCACTTATTAAACCTTCTTTATATATAACCCAAAAGAGTTTCGTGTCGCCGTCTTTTGCCGAGTAAAAACAAACGTTGATAATCGCCGTAAAGACGACCAAAACGATTATCCCTTTCATAGATTTTAAGACTGTTAATGGGGGAACTTTGGATAATATTATCGCAACGAGTAAAAAGGCAACGCAAAAGGAAAGCGCAATAAAATTTTGCGCCAAAAAGACTGCGACGATATATGCAATTAAAAGCAGTATTTTGGTTCTCGGGTCTAATTTGTGGATAGCCGACGAAACGGGATAATACTGTCCGAACGATACGTCCCTTAACATTTTTTCTTTATAATCTCTTTAATAAAATTTTCGGTCGAATAATCTAAATCTAAATTTACTCCGACTTTTTTAAGTTCGTCTTGTAAATACTTGGTTATAGGTTCTTCAAGTCCTATTTCCTTTATTTCTTTGGTATCGAAAAACACTTCTTTGGGCGTTCCGAATTTAACAATTTTTCCGTGCGAAAATACTGCGACTTTATTACAGTTGTCGCACACTTCGTCCATATCGTGAGATATGATAACTACGGTTTTTGCGAACTCGCCGTGAAGTTTATGAAGTAAGTTCATAAGTTCTTTTTTGCCCTTGGGGTCAAGTCCCGCCACCGGCTCGTCTAAAACTAAAATCTCGGGTTTCGATACGATTACGCCCGCTATTGCCACCCTTCTTTTTTGTCCGCCCGAAAGGTCAAACGGCGAACGGCTTAAAACGGATAAGTCAAGCCCGACTTTTTCTACTGCGTCGATTACCGCCGACTTTACTTCTTCTTCGCTACTTTCTTTATAAAAATTTCGGTATCCGAAAGCGACGTCGTCGAAAACCGTTTCGGCGAAAAGTTGGTGTTCGGGGTATTGAAATACCATACCCACTTTTTTGCGTAAGTTTATTAAATTCTTTCTCTCTTTTTTCTTTACTTTCGAAAGGTCGAATTCCCCTATTTGTAAGTTTCCTTCTTGGACGGGGATAAGCGAGTTTAAGTGTTGGACGAAAGTCGATTTACCGCTACCCGTATGCCCTATTATTCCGAAAAAGTCCCCTTCTTCTATCTCGACGGAAACGCCGTCCAACGCCTTGACGGAGAATTTGCTTTTCTTATTATAAGTAAAGGTTAAGTTTTTTGCAGTAATTTGCATAGTTCTTTTGCCAAACTCTCCTTTGATAAAATTCCGTCGCTTAAAGGTATTCCTTGCCTTTTAAGTTCATTTGCGATAATCGAAGCCTTGGGAAGTTCAAGACCGCACTTTTTAACCGTTTCATAGTCTTGAAAAACTTCGGCGGGAGTACCCGTTTTAACTATTTCGCCCTTTGATAAAATCATTATTTTATCGGCTTCTACCGCTTCGTCCATATAGTGAGTTATGTCTATAACGGTCATACCGTTTTCTTTATTTAACTTTTTGACAACGTCTAAAACTTCCCGTCTGCCCTTGGGGTCTAACATAGAAGTCGCTTCGTCTAAAATGAGAATTTTAGGGTTGATTGCGATTGCTCCTGCGATTGCCACTCTTTGTTTTTGACCGCCCGACAATCTCGAAATTTGACTGTGCCTAAATTCTTCTAACCCTGCGACTTTAAGCGAATAGGTTATCGCCTTTTCGATATCGTCCCTTTCCATACCTATATTTTCAGGACCGAAAGCGATATCGTCTTCAACCATAGACGCTATTTGTTGGTTGTCGGGATTTTGAAAAACCGTGCCTACTCTTTTTCTGACTTCGAGTAATTTGGAAGTGTCTTTAAGGTTAATGCCGAAAACTTCGACTTCGCCTTGGTCGGCACGCAAAAGTCCGCTCAAAAGTTTTGCGCAAGTACTTTTACCGCTACCGTTTTCGCCGAGTAGCGCAACGAAAGAACCTTGCTCTATTTTAAGAGTAAGGTTTTTAAGCACTTGTTTTTTAATTGACTTGCCGTTTTCGTCTGTTTTATCGTACGAAAATTCGACGCCTTTCATTTCAACGGAATTCATAGGAAATATTATAGAGTAATTTACCGATTTTCACAACTGTTTGCATCCATAAAGATTATTTTAACAAAATTTAGGAAAAAATAAATAAAAAAAGGCTAAATTTTACGGTGTTTTTAGTCGAAAATTATTGACTATATATTATTAAAGGTTTATAATTACATAGAATAAAAAATTTTATGGAGGATATCTTATGAAAATTATGACTATCGACGGTAATACCGCTGCAAGCCACGTCGCTTATGCGTTTTCCGAAGTTGCTGCGATTTACCCGATAACCCCTTCTTCGCCTATGGCGGAAGTTGCGGACGAATGGTCAACTGCAGGCAGAACGAATATGTTCGGTCAAAAACTCCGTTTGGCAGAAATGCAATCGGAAGCAGGTGCTGCGGGCGCAGTTCACGGCTCACTCTCGGCAGGTGCTTTGACCGTCACTTATACGGCTTCGCAAGGCTTACTCTTGATGATTCCGAACATGTACAAAATCGCAGGCGAACTTTTACCCTGCGTATTCCACGTCAGCGCAAGAGCACTTGCCGCACACTCTCTTAACATCTTCGGAGACCACTCCGACGTTATGGCTTGCCGTCAAACCGGTTTTGCTATGCTTGCGTCTAACTCCGTTCAAGAAGTTATGGACTTGGCACTCGTCGCACACCTTTCGACTTTGAAGGCAAAAGTTCCTTTCCTTCACTTCTTCGACGGTTTCAGAACAAGCCACGAAGTAAGCAAAATCGAAGCGATTGACTATGAAGATATGAAAAATCTCGTCGATATAAAAGATATCGAAGATTTCAGAGCAAGGGCGTTAAACCCCGAACATCCTATCCAAAAGGGTACTGCGCAAAACAGCGATACTTATTTCCAAAACAGAGAATCGGCAAACGTTTATTACGAAGCCGTTCCCGCTATCGTTCAAAAGAATATGGATAAGGTTTCCGCTTTGACGGGCAGAAGTTATCACCTTTTCGATTACGTCGGCGCACCCGATGCGGAAAACGTAGTCGTCATTATGGGTAGCGGTGCTGAAGCAATCGACGAAACGATAACCAAACTCAACAAAGAAGGTCATAAACTCGGCCTTATCAAAGTTAGACTTTACAGACCTTTCTCGACCAAAGCGTTCGTTAAGGCTATTCCCAAGACTTGTAAGAAGATTGCGGTATTAGATAGAACCAAAGAACCCGGTTCTTTGGGCGAACCTTTATATCTCGACGTTTGTACGGCTCTTACCGAAGCAAACAAGAAGAAGATTAAAGTCGTCGGCGGTAGATACGGTTTAGGTTCTAAAGAATTTAACCCGTCTATGATTTACGCAGTTTATAAAAATCTCGAACTCGATAAACCGAAGAATCATTTTACGGTAGGTATTTACGACGATTTGACCAACACTTCGTTGGACTTCTCTACTCAATATAACGCCGCACCCGAAGGAACTATAAGTTGTAAGTTCTACGGCTTGGGTTCTGACGGAACGGTCGGTGCAAACAAGAACTCCATTAAGATTATAGGCGACCATACGGATATGTATGCGCAAGGTTATTTCTTCTACGACAGTAAGAAGTCGGGCGGTATAACCGTATCTCATCTCCGTTTCGGTAAAACTCCTATTCAATCTTCTTACCTTATAGACGCAGCGGACTTCATCGCTTGCTCGCAACCTTCTTATCTTACGAGATACGATATGGCGGGCGACTTAAAAGACGGCGGTAAATTCTTACTCAACTGCGAGTGGGATTCTGCCGAAGCAATCGAAAACAATCTCCCTGCGGAAATGAAACAAAACCTTGCTAAAAAGCACGCTAAACTTTACGTTATCGACGCTATTAAGATAGCACAATCTATCGGTCTTGGCGGAAGAACAAACGCAATAATGCAAGCGGCGTTTTTCAAGGTCAACCCCGAAATAATGCCTTATGCGGAAGCAGAAGAATGGATGAAACAATACGTTAAGAAGTCGTACGGAAAGAAAGGCGACGCCGTCGTCAATATGAACTATGCGGCTATCGACAAGGCGTCAAGCGAACTTAAAGAAATTCAAATTCCTTCGTCTTGGGCAAACGCAACTACGGGTGCTACTCCCAACAAACTTGCGGATAACGATTACTTCAAGGAAGTTATTCATCCTATCCTTGCCCTTAAAGGCGACAAACTTCCGTCTTCTAAATTCAATGCCGACGGACACGTTCCTACCGGAACTACGAAGTTCGAAAAGCGTGGCGTTGCGGTTAAAATTCCTTCTTGGAACGCAGAAAACTGTATTCAATGTAATCAATGTGCTTTCGTATGTCCGCACGCTTGTATCCGTCCTTGCCTTGTTAAAGACGGCGAAAAAGTTCCGTCTTCGTTCACGACGAAAGTCGCTATCGGCTTAAAGGGATATTCGTACCGTATGCAAGTATCTCCGCTTGACTGTATGGGTTGCGGAGTTTGCGTACAAGTATGTCCTACCAAAGAAGAAAGCCGTGCGCTTACTATGGTCGCTTTGGAATCGGTTGTTAAACCCGAATCCGAAAACTACGAGTTCAGCGAAAAGGTAGAAAAAGTCGACGTTTCCGCAACGTTTAAGCCTACTACCGTCAAGGGATCTCAATTTAAGAAACCTTTATTCGAGTTCTCGGGCGCTTGCGCAGGCTGTGGCGAAACGCCTTACGTTAAAGTTATAACTCAAATGTTCGGCGACAGAATGGTAGTTGCAAACGCAACCGGTTGTTCGTCCATTTACGGCGGTTCTTCGCCGACGTGTCCTTATACTAAAAACGACGAAGGACACGGTCCTGCTTGGGCTAACAGTTTGTTTGAAGACAACGCCGAATTCGGATACGGTATCAACCTTGCTTACGCTCAAAGAAGAAGTAAACTTGCCGACGTTATGAGACAAGCACTCGATTTGGGACTTAAAGGCAGAGTCGGTGATTCGTTTAAGACTTGGCTTGAAAACAAGAAGAGTCCCGAAATAACCAAACAAGTTGCGTCTTCGTTGGAACTTGCATTGCCGTCGGCAATCAAGAACGCAAAGGGCGACTTAAAGGAACTTTTGAAAGACGTTCAAAAATCTCTCGACTGTATCGTTAAGAAATCCGTTTGGATATTCGGTGGCGACGGTTGGGCATACGATATCGGCTACGGCGGACTCGACCACGTTCTCGCTATGGGCGAAGACGTTAACGTTTTAGTCGTAGATACCGAAGTTTACTCTAACACCGGCGGACAAGCAAGTAAATCTACTCCTACGGGTTCGGTTGCGAAATTCGCATCGGGCGGTAAGAGAGTCAAGAAGAAAGACCTTGGTATGATGGCTATGAGTTATGGATACGTTTACGTCGCACAATGCGCTATGGGTTCGAATAAGCAACAATTCTTGAACGCTATAACCGAGGCCGAGGCGTACGACGGTCCTTCGCTTATCATTTGCTATGCGCCTTGTATCAACCACGGTATCAATATGACCAACTCGCAAAACGAAGAAAAGAAGGCTGTTGACGCAGGATACTGGCACTTATACAGATATAATCCCGACAAAGTCGGAACTGACGTCAATCCGTTCACTTTGGACAGTAAAGACCCGACCGAAAGTTATCAAGACTTCTTACTCGGCGAAACCCGTTATGCTTCGCTTAAAAAAGCACAACCCGAACTTGCCGACACTCTCTTCGGAAAGGCAGAAGAAGAAAACACCGCAAGACTTAACAAATATAAGAAACTTGCAGGAAAAGAATAATTTTCAAAAAATTAGTCGTAGCGAATTTTCGCTACGACTTTTTTTATGCCGTTTATTTAATTTTAGTAATCTCGGCGGAAGATAATTTTTTGCCACCGCTTAAAACTATTCGCCCGTCGGTTAATATATCTTCGCATTTGGTTTGATAACTCTTTCCGTTTTCTTCTACGGTTATCTCTTTTCCTATTATACAACTTTTCGTCTTATATTCTAAAAAATCATAGTCCGTTTGCAAATTGAAAATCAAAGTGAAAAGCACCGAATTAAAATCTACTTCGCAATTTAATTCGTTTTTCATAGTCGTCGCAATATTTTCGATGTCGCAAGGTAAATCGTTATTTGCGTTAAGTCCTATCCCGACGTACGAACGGACTACGTCATCTTTCGACAAGACGTTCTCCGTTAAAATTCCGCATATCTTTTTGCCGTTTACTATTATATCGTTCGGCCATTTGATTTTTGCGTCTAAATTAAAAGCCTTCAAAGTTTTGCATACTGCCATCGACGAATTTACGACGAGTGAAAATGCGTCGCTTGACTTACAGGGGTTAAGCGATATTTTCGTCAAATATATTCCGCCATACTCGGAAGAAAAACTTCGCCCCTTTGTTCCCATACCTTTCGTTTGCCGTCTTGCGACTATCACCGTGTCTTCGCTGATTTTCTTTAATTTTTTGGCGTAAGAAAAGGACGAATTAAGTTTGTTTTTAATAATCGTCTTCATCTTTAATTATACTTTCGACTGCCGATTTCGATACGTCGTAGTCGAACCCTTTTGAAAGTAGATATTTATAGCACTTTAATTTAGTCGCTTTATCTCTCGGTTTGTTTTTCAAATATTTTTCGGCGACGAAAATTGCGCTTTCGTTTTCGCCGTCCAAAGTTTTAATCGCATTTTCTATATCTTTATCCGACACGCCCTTTCTTTTAAGTTCTAAAACAAGCAGTCTTTTCCCCTTGGTTTTTTTATAGACACGGATATAATCTTCGGCGTATTCTTCGTCGCTTAAATATCCGTAAGACGAAATTTTATCGATTACTTCACTTATAAGTTCACTTAAATACCCTTTGCCTTTAAGATAAGTTTCGACTTGCTTTTTGGTCTTTTTCGTCCTTGAAATATAGTTAAGCGCTTTGTCGGTTGCGATAAGCCTTTCGGAATCGGACTGCATTTTTTTTATTGCGTCTTCTTCCACCGTTTGCCCGATTTTAAGTCTGTTTTTTATGACCGTTTCAAGTTCTAATCCGCAATAGTAGGCGTTATCCAAATATATATTTACACGCTTTTTATTTTTAACTTGCGCTTTTAAGTCGGTTATCGTTTTCATTATAGGCAAATATATTCTTCTCCTATTTTTTCTACCGTCATTTGACCGTTAAATAAGTCGAAAAGTCCGTCTATATATTGATTTTCCGATTTTTTGACGGCTATCGTCATTTTAACTCCGTCCGAAAATTCGGAATTTAATACCTTCGTTTTTTTGTTTTCGTTATACTTGATAAAAAGAGAATATTTATCGTAAGAAAAATTCAACGATAAAATTTGCGACAAAAAAACTTCTTCTTTTTTTGCGCTTTCCAAACAGGCTTTTGCCGTCTTTCCGTAAGCCCTTACGAGTCCGCCCGTTCCGAGTTTAATTCCGCCGAAATATCTTACGACCGCAACGACCGTATCGACAAGCCCCAACCCTTTTATGCTCTCTAAAATAGGCAGTCCTGCCGTGCCTTGCGGTTCGCCGTCGTCCGAAAATCTCGATATTTCACCTTTCTCTACTATAAACGCAAAACAAACGTGCGTCGAAAAGGGGTGCAGTTTTTTGATTTTATCCAAAAACTCCCGTGCCTTTTCTTCGGTTTCGACTTTTTCCGCAAACGCTATAAACCGAGATTTTTCTATTTTTTCTTCTACGGTAAAAAATTCTTTTACTCTTAAATATTCGTCCATATTATAATTTAAGGCCGTTGCAAATGCAACAGCCTTTATCTTTTTCGTTAATTATTGTCGTCTTTAAGACTGTTTCCTAAAAACGTTCCCCAACCGCTCGTTTTAGGTCTTGGAGTTTTGGGCGCAAAATCTTTTTTGTCGCCGTAGTCTTTTCTATGACCGTCCTTGCGGTTTTTATCGTAGGGTTTTAAGTTGTTAGGGATAATGACTACAAATCTATTCGGTTCTTTACCTTCGGACTGCGTTTTGACTTCGGTCGAATCGGAAAGTGCCGAGTGCAAAATTCTTCTTTCGTACGGATTCATAGGTTCGAGAGATACTTTTCTACCCGTTCTGACTGCCTTGTCGGCAAGTTTTTTAGCAAGCGCAACGAGTGTTTCTTCTCTCTTTTCTCTATAACCTTCGCAGTTTACGACTACTCGCCTATAATCGTCTTTTCCGATATTTGCAACCGCTCCTGCCAACGTTTGAAGGGCGTCTAATACTTCTCCCCTGTATCCTATAAGCGTCGGCGAATTGTCGGTTATAACGTCGATGACGAGTTTGTCTTCTTCGCTTTTGAGATTACACTTTGCCGTAATTCCCAAAATTTCGAAAAGTCCGTCTAAAAACGAAACCGCCTTTTCTCCGTCCGAACTTATTTTATTGATTTCAACTTCCGCTTTTTTTGTCGTTATGCCGAAAAATCCTTTCGTTTCTTCGCAAATAACCTTAATTTCGGCTTCTTCTTTTTTAAGGTTTAATTCATTAAGACCGTTTTCTATCGCTTCGCTTACGGTCTTTCCGTAAAATCTTGACATTTTTAACTCCTTTATTTTAAGAGATTATCTTCTCTTTCCGTATCTCGCTTGTCCGAATTTATCGTCAATTTCTTCTTGTATTTTTTTGTTGAACTTTCTCTCGACGAGTTTATTTATAAGTATAGTAGATATCGTCGATAAAAGCGTACTCGTTATCATATATATCGAAAAGCCCGCCGAATATATAAACGCAAATATACCGAAAGTTATCGGCATAATCCACATCATCATTTTTTGAGATTGTGCCGCCGTGCCTTCGTTTCCGTCAACCGTGGATAATTCCATTTGCGTCTTTTGTTGTTTGGACGATATAAGCGTTGACAGTAGCATCGACGCAATAGATAAAACTATTAAAACGAAATAGCCGTTTCCTTTGCCGAAACCCTTTTCCTTTTCTTCGGGAAGATACGCCGTCGCTTCGTCGTAGGTGTATTCGTATCCGCTCGTTATAAGAGTATTTTTATTGCCGTTTACTCTCGACGTAAAACTCGAAAAATCGGAAATTGCAGTATTAAAAGGACTGTCCGCTACCCAAATATTTTTAACCCAGAAAAATACGTTCGACTTTGCTTTTACTTCGTCGTATTTATCCTTTGCGCTTTGTCTTGCTTTATCTAAAATTACGTCGTTTTTATAATCTTCGATTACCGATTCTATGGCGAAATTTCCGACCGTCTTTTCGCTTAACATGTTGGCTTTTGCTATTAGTTCACCGTCCGAAAAAACTATCGCTGACGCATCTATACCCTTGTTTTCGTCGAAATATACGGATAAATCTTCTTGAATATCTCCGCTAATAAACCAAGCGTTTACTTGTCTTATAAACGACGCTTTGTCGGTAAATTGATAATAGCCGTTTGGACGGAGTTTAACGCATTTTTCTCCGCTTATTAAACTGTCTTCCGAAATCGTTTGCAAAAGTTCGGACGGAACTTTTCTTATTATATAATCTTGTGCAACGCAACTTAAATTTTCTTTTAAGTTTTCGTTCTCGTAATTAAATTCGCCCGCAAACGTAAAATAATTTTTTATCTTCGGAAAATCTTTGAACAGTTTGTTATCGGGATTTTCTAACGTTGAAAATTTAAGCGAAACTTCTTCGACGTTTCCCGACCTTTCGGTAGGCAATTCGAAAAATTCCGAATAGTTTTTAAGCGCACTGTCCGTATAAACGAAAAGTTCGCCGTCTTCGTCTTTTCCGACGGCTTTATTTCCGTCGTCGTCCAAGACCAAAACGAGTTCTTCGTTATACGCTTTTGCCATTTCGTTTATAACTTTAAGTTCGCTTATTCTCGAATAACTCGAAAACGCACCTATAACTATTATAAAGAACACGAGTGAAACGATGGTCGGCAAACACGCCGAAAAAGCCGAATAACCGTTCTTTTTGTATAACGCCATCATTTTTTGTTGGTAAAGTTCTTTGTTGTTTGCGTATTGTTTTTGTAATTTTTTCAAGTCGTCTTGCATCGCTTCCATTTTCAAAGAGTTCTTTTTCATAGACGCTCTCGAATAAATGTCGAGTGGCAAGGTGATTAGTTTTAAGGCAACCGTAAATAATATTATTCCTATACCTACGTCGCTTATAAGTCCTATAAGCCAAGTAATTATTTTACTTATCAGCGGATATTTTACCGCCGCCGAAATAACTTCTTCGGAAATTACTGTAAGGGACGAAAAACTTACGGTTGAAAGAAGATTTACAAAATTCATTTTTTACCTATATTAGCCATTTTTTTATTTGCGGACTGTCTGGTACGGGGTCAAATCCACCCTTCCCCAAAGAATTACATCTTAAAATTCTCCAAATAATTAAAAAGAAAGCAATGAAAAAATTACGCTTTTGCATCGCTTCTATTGCGTAAACCGAACAGGTCGGTTTGAATATACAACCGCTATTTAGTCCTGCCGATATATACTTTTTGTAGAATTTAAGAAGTTTTATCGCAAGCAAATTAAATATTTTCATTACTTCAAATTATCTAAAAGAGAGACAAAGTCTTCTTTATACTCGTTAAAGAAATACCCGTCTCTGACTTTTGGAATAACCACCATATAGAATTTCAAATTCTCTCTCCCTTTAATCGTTTGGTAAAAGGACGCACGAAGAAGCCTTTTTATTCTGTTTCTTTTAACGGCGTTTCCGTGCCTTTTCCCGACCGAAAATCCGACTTTCAATTCGTCGGACGGAAGATAATTTATAGATAGCGTTTTTCCGTATATCCGTTTTCCTTTTTTGAAAACCCTGTCAAAGTCGCTATCTTTTTTTAATCTGCTTTTCAATTTTAGTACGTTAATCTCTTACGACCTTTATTACGTCTTCTTTTAAGAACGTTTCTTCCGCTTTTAGATGCCATTCTTTTTCTAAATCCGTGAACCTTGTTTCTCGTTTTTTTCTTGGGTTGGTAAGTTCTTTTCATTTTTGTTTACTCCTAAATTTTTTTATGCGTATTAAATTATACTTTATTTTTTATTACTTTGTCAATAAATTTACTGCATTATACGAAGGGGAAGTACGAGATATAAATAATCTTCTCCCGAAAACGGCTTGATTATCGCCGGCGATATTGCGTTCGTAAAGAATATTTTAACAAATTCGTCGGTCGTCGCTTTAAGTGCGTCGCCTATATACCTTGCGTTAAACGCTATGCTTATATCCTTTCCTTCCATATTCGTTAAAACGTTTTCGTTTACGTTTCCTTTTTCGGACGCCGAAGATACCGCAATGTTATTGTCTTTAATATCGAGTTTAATTAAATTATTCTCGTTTTCTCTCGATACTATAAGCGCTCTTTCGAGTGCGTTTAATAAACTTAATCTGTTTACTTTGATATTAGTTAAAAACTCGGTCGGTATTATCTGATTGTAATTTATAAATTCGCCTTCTAAAAGCCTTGTGGTAAATACCGTATCATCGACTTCTATCATAAATAAATTTTCTTCGGATATAAAGGTTATTTCTTCTTCGTCTTTATCTAATAATCTCGTAATTTCGGATAATGCCCTTGCGGGTATTATTATCTTAAAGTCCCCCGAAGAATTTTTAAGCGTCTTTTTGATTTTCGCCAACCTAAATCCGTCGAGTGCTACGACGCAAAGTTCACTTCCTTTAACTTCAAATAGACAACCTTTAAGTATAGGACGGCTTTCGTCAACCGAACTGCAAAACGCAGTTTTATTTATAACGTCTTTGAAATCCTTTTGTAAAATAGAGAACGCTTTTTCTTTTAAGTCCTTTTTGATTATCGGATAATCGCTTGCGGACATACAAGAGAATATACTCGAACTTTCTCCATAACTTATTTTAAGTATTCCTTCTTCTTCGGTTATAAGTTCGACTTGGTCTTCAAATTCGAGTTTTTTGGTAAATTCAACGAATATTTTACCGTAAATAACGGTTTCGCCTTCTTCGTACGTATCCGCTCTTATCGTCTTTTCGATAGCAATTTCCAAATCGGTTGCAGTCAAAGTGAGTAAGTCCCCTTTAACCGATAACTTTATTCCTTCAAGTATTTGATTCGGCGTTCTTATACTTATTGCCTTTGATACCTTCATTACTGCCGAAGATAAATCGTTTCCGTTCACGATAACTTTCATAAGCGGTCTCCTTGTTAGTTTATTTATTAAATAGTTTTAATAATAGAAATAATAGTCTTTGTTGAAATGTTGACAAACTTTATTTTTTAAGGAAAATAAATTAAAAGTAATAAATTTTTGCCTTGATAACTTGTTAATTTAAGTTGACTAAAACTTGATAAACGGCAAGTTATCAACGTGGACTTTTCGTATAATAATATTATATATAATATAT
>JAZRYO010000226.1:0-3580 GCA_045600785.1 Christensenellaceae bacterium
GAGAGTTGATTTACTCGAACCCGTTCCACCTAAAATACCGACGGTCATACCCGAAGAAATATGTAAATTTATATTAGAAAGCGAATATTTTTGTGCGTCTTTCGAATACTTAAAACTTACGTTTTCAAAATCTATCGAACCGTTTTTAATCTCGTAAACGGGATTTTCGGGGTTTTTAAGGTCGGGGACTTCGTCTAATACTTCGCAAACACGTCTTGCCGATTCTGCTGAAATGGTAATCATAACGTAAACCATAGATAACATCATAAGCGCCATTAAAATCGACATGCCGTAAGTAAGTAAAGCGGAAATTTGACCTAAATTTACTCCGAGTTCCGGATATTTAATCGCCAAAATCGAACCGACAAGCAATATAAATATCATATTGAAATACATACAAAAGTTCATGAGCGGAGTGTTTATTGCGACAATTCTTTCCGCCTTTGTGAAATCTTTTGTAATAGAATCGGCTTCTTTTCCGAATTTTTCCTTTTCGAATTCTTCTCTCGAAAAGCCTTTAACTACTCTCATGCCACGAACGTTTTCTTCGATAGATTCGTTTAACTTATCATAACGGTTGAAAACTCTCTTAAACGCAGGCATTGCAAATTTACTGACAATAAAAAGACCAAATCCCAAAATAGGAATAACAATAACGAAAGTAAGTGCAAGCCAACCGCCTAAAATAAAGGACATTATTGCCGAAAATATTAGCATTAAAGGACTTCTTATCGCCGTTCTTATTACCATCATAAAGGACATTTGAACGTTAGAAGTATCGGTAGTTAATCTCGTTATTAAAGACGAAGAAGAAAACTTATCGATATTTGCAAACGAAAATGTCTGAATTTTGCCGAAAACATCTCTACGCATATTTTTAGCAAAACCCGATGATGCCTTAGCACAAGTAAATCCGGCAATGCCACCGCAAGACAAAGATAAAAGTGCCATAACGACTAAAATTACGCCGACAACTAAAATTTGCGTAATGTTTATAGCCTCTCCCGTTTGACTTTTTGCTTGAAGATAGTTGATGAGATATTCGGCGGTTATAAACGGAATAGCCGTTTCGATAACCGCTTCTCCAACCATGAGTAGCAAGGTGATTATCGTAGGTTTTTTATATTCGCCCACGCTTTTTAATAAAGTCTTAATTGTGTGCATTTCTCACCTCAAAAAAATTTAATAGTAATATAATATTACTATATATTTTTAATGTCAACTTATTATAAGTCAATTTATTAAATTTCTCGAAAATTTAACAAAAAAGCGTCGATTGCTCGACGCTTAACGTTTATTTTCCAAAATATATTTTTTTCATTAGCATTGCATCTTCTGCTTGCGTTCCTGCCGATTCGCAAATAACGACGGGTTCTAACTTCAAATCTTTAAGCGCAACCGCCAAAGGTTCGAAATTCGGACCGTACTCCGTATCCTCAAAAGTCAAATGCCTTATTTCGCCTTTGTCTGAATACTGAATTTTAGAAAAATGTATGTGAAAATTCTTCATTTTATCAAATCCGAGTTCGGATATCATATATTCAAGTCTTGTTTTATAGTCTTCAACTGTCTTCAAACTACCACGTTCCCTTGCGTTGACGTGTCCGAAATCAACGGTTGGAATAAAGCACTTGTCAATTTTACAAAAAGCAGTAATTTCTTCAATCGTGCCGATTTGTCCGAGTTTTCCCATCGTTTCGGGACAAAACAGTATATCGTCATAGCCTAACTCGTAAATATCGTCCCTTAAATGCTTAAATCTGTCTAACGTTAACGAAACCGCCTTTTCTCTTGTTTCCTTTCCTTGTGAAGCAGGGTGAAAAATCACTCTATTCCCTTTCATTATCTTCATTGCTTTGGCACTATCTAAAATATATCCGAAAGATTTTTTAGCCATTACGTCATCGGGATTTGCAAGGTTGATAAAATACGGTGCGTGAACGGATAACCCTAAGCCTGCACTTAAAAATGCGTTCCCGATTTCTTCTGCCTTTTCTTCGCTTAAATTTATACCACGACCGAAAGAATATTCATAATAATCTAAATCTCTGTCTTTACACCACTTTGCAGCGTCAACCGTGCTTTTATGTTTTTCAATTAAAAAACTTTCGCTGTTTCCGCTTGGTCCGAATTTAATCATTTAATTTTCTCCAAATCTTTTTTCAGTTGTTTTTTAAGCACATTTTCGTTTTTGAACTTTTTCGGTTTTCTTATAAATTTGATAAATTCTATCTTTATTTGTTTACCGTATATATTTTCATTAAAATTCATTATATACGTTTCAGTTAAAAAATCGTCTAAATTATAAGTTGGTCTTGAACCGTAATTTGTTATAGAATTATAGGAAATACCGTCAATTTTCGTTATTGTTTTATATACTCCTTCTTTTATTTTGATTTTATCCGAAGAAGGAACGACGTTGGCAGTCGGAAAATTAAGTGTTCTACCCACTTTTCGACCTTCAACCACCTTACCCGTAATGAAATAAGGCGAAGATAAAAGATAATTAGCCGTTTTTATTCTTCCTTTTTGAAGTAAACTTTTAATTAAACTCGTTGATATTTTTTTACCAAAAAAAGTTTTTTTATCGATATTTGCGAAATTTATGCAATGTTTTACACAAAAAGACGATACGGTAGATAAACTTCCTGTCTTATTATAACCGAACTTAAAATCATATCCGCAAACAAAACTGCAAACGTTGAAATTATCATATAGTTTAATTAAAAAGTTTTCTGCGGATAAATTCATAAATTCGGGTGTAAAATCGCACTTTATAACGAAATCTACACCCAAAGATTGAAGTTTATCTACTCTTTCGGGAAAAGAAAAAACCAAACCGCTTTGTTTTTTTAACATTAGATTTATATCGTTTAAAAAAGTTAAAACACATACACAGGCATTTTCTTTTTTTGCAATAGAAATCGCTTTGGTAATGAGTTTAATATGACCTTTATGGACACAATCGAAATTACCCAAACAAACGACTGTTTTTTTATTAAATTTCTCGTTAAAATCAAGAATTTTTGTCATCTCTTATATATGCACTTACTTTAATTTTTTTATCTTTAACAATGCCGACACCGTAAAATACATCTCTATCGAAAACCAAATACGTACCGTCCGAATAATCATATTCGTCGTATAAACCGTTATAAAGTCTTAACGCTTGTTCTTCACTTAACCCAATTTTAGGATACGACAAAGAAAGTTCGGGACTAATAAGCAACGACTGTTTATCATTGCAAGATATAAAATCTTCTAATTTTATAGAATTTTGAATATCGAAAATGCCTGATTTAGTTCTAATAAGCGAAGACATTGTCGCCCGTGAATTACAAAGTATCCCTAAATCTCTCGAAAGCGAACGAATATAAGTTCCGCCCTTACAAGAAATTTCAAATTTGTATATTTTATTGGAAATTTTCTCTAAAATTACGAAAGAATTTATTTGTACTTTTTTAGGCGGAAGTTCAAAATCGACACCTTTTCTTGCAAGTTGATATCCACGTTTACCCTTAATACATTTTGAAGAAAATTTAGGTGGCGTTTGCAATATTTCTCCGGTCAATTTTTTAAG
>JAZRYO010000227.1:0-1793 GCA_045600785.1 Christensenellaceae bacterium
GAAATTTGTTTGCCACGGTTTACTAACTTTTCTCTTTTTGCGGTTTGTTTTGCGAAACGTTTTTCTTCCTTCGGATTATTCTTAATTCCGTCGAAATACTTCTTGATTTCGAAATTCAAACTCGTCTTAAAGGTGTGAAGCGAACTGTCTTTAACTATATCGAGTTTATTGATAGTTGCCGAAACTGCGGGATATAACTTTTTGGTAATGGCCTTAACTTCAGACTTTTTCAAATCGCCCTTTTTGAAAAGGTTATCCGCTTCTTCCAAAATAGGAAGTGCGTTGTTTCTCGCTTCGACCATACGGTCTTCATTGTACTTAAACGCCTTCTTTTCAAGTTCGATAAAGTCTTTCATAAACTTCTTGTCAAGTACGGTTAATGCGTACTTGTTGAGTTTGTGAATATTATAGTCGAACAAGTCCGCTTCGGGATTGTCGTAAAGATAAAATCCGATACGGAAGAAGTTGGGCTTTTCGTTAGAAAGAATTTCTCTTAAAAGTTTTTCCGCTTTAACTATTACGTCGTAAGAAGTTTTGAAATCTTTTTTACGGGATTTCAAAATCGACTTTACGTCGTTATAAGTGTTAGACAATTCGGTCTTGTAGTTGTGTACCAAAAATTCGTCGTTGACGTTATCGAGTTTATTTTTGAGTTCACGAAGCGCAGGCATTACGTCAGCCTTGTCGCCACGCTTACTGTGTATAAACAAAAAGTCTTCGATTTTTGCGATTATTTCTTCGGCAACCGTATAAGATTGGTTAAACGAAGATTCCATCTCTAACGCTTTAATGTTGAATTCATCGAAAATAACCGTTTTTTCTTGAATAGGTTTGGTATCCGCATCAACGCCCGACGCCAAAATCATTTTTTCAAGCAATATAGCAAGCATTTCGTTGAATTCTTTTCTCGAATTCTTTCTCGAAGTCTTGTTTTTAAGAAGCATTGCTTCGGTTATTTGATGACCTATTCTAACTATAGGATTAAGCGACGACAACGGGTCTTGGAATATCATACCTATTTTGTCGCCACGGATTTTAACCATTTCTTCTTCGGGAATTTTCAGTAAGTCTTTTCCATCGTAAATAATCTTGCCGTTAGCAAGGATAGCGTTATGCGCCAAAATGTTCATTATCGCTTTGGAAGTGACAGATTTACCTGAACCCGACTCTCCGACTATGCAAAGCGTTTCGCCTTTTTCAAGGTCAAAACTTACGTCTCTAACCGCCTTTACGGTACCGTTGTCGGTCTTGAAATTTACCGTTAAATTTTTAACGCTTAATATCTTTTCACTCATTTTTAATCACTCCCTTTAAGCGTCGGATTGACTGCATCACGAAGTCCGTTTCCGAACAAGTTGAACGAAATCATCATAAGCGTCATTACTATTGCGGGTATGACGACGAGATACGGATGAACTTGAATAAATTGTTGGTTATCGGCAAGCATAACACCGAAGGAGTGCGAACCTTTAAGTCCCAAGTTAAGATATGCAAGCGAAGATTCGCTGAATATCGTACTCGGAATCATAAGGACGCTTGACGTTATTATCGTTCCTAAAGAGTTGGGAAGAATATGCTTAAAGATAAGTCGCATATCCGTCGAACCTAACGTACGGCTTGCGTAAACGTATTCTCTGTTCTTAAATCTATAAAATTGAGTTCTCGTTCCTGCGGCAGTTCCCATCCAGCCCGTCATACAAAGGGCAAGGAAGAAGGTCAGGAAGTTATTACCAAGGTGTAAAATACACAAGGTCATAACGACTATCCAAGGAACACCGCCCAAGATATCGCAA
>JAZRYO010000228.1:0-1546 GCA_045600785.1 Christensenellaceae bacterium
TCCACGTCAATTCTATAAAAATCTTCATTACAATTATCTAAAATCGCTTTCGATAAATTTTTATCGAGTATTGCAATAAGTTTACAATTTTGTTTAAGTACGAGTTCTTCAACCGTGTCGTTTACCGTTTGATAAAGTTCACAACCGAATTTTCTCGATAAAGATACGGCTTCTTTTAACGAGTTCTCGGAAACGGACTTACAAACGATTAAAAGACAAACGCCTTTTTTTAAGGTTCTTATTCCGTTTACTCCCGTCCTTAAATTATTCGATTTAATTGCAAACCCCAAATATGTAAACGCTTTACTGTTCATCGCCGTACGTCTCCAAAATCGATTTATATATCTCATCGGGAACGACGCACTTGAACGCCTTATTAAAACCCTTTGTTTTTTGTAATTTTTTAATACAATCGGGATTTTTACAAAGGTATGCGCCACGCCCGTCAAGTTTGCCCAAATTATCGAGTAAAAATAAACCGTCTTTATTTTTAACGACTCGAATTAAATCTTTTTTATTAAATTCTTGTCTGCAAACGATACACGTTCTTATCGGAAAATACTTTTCCGTCATAAAAACTCCTTAAAATTATTCTTCTTCCCTTGCACTTTCCAAAGCGGCTTTACTTTCGCTTTTAACGTCAATCTTCCAACCTGTTAAACGTGCGGCAAGTCTTGCGTTTTGTCCGTCTTTACCTATTGCAAGAGAAAGTTTATCGTCGGGAACGACGACTCTTGCAACTTTTTCGTTTTCCATTGCGCTAACTTTTAAAACTTTAGCGGGCGACAATGCGTTTGCGATAAATTCAAGAGGGTCTTCACTCCACGGAATAATATCAATCTTTTCACCTTTTAACTTCTCGACGACTTCGTTTACTCTTGCGCCTTTTGTACCGACGCAGGCACCGACTGCATCGACGTTGGGGTCATTACTGTAAATTGCGATTTTAGTTCTTTGTCCGGGTTCTCTTGCGACCGATTTAACGGTAACTATTCCCGACGCAATTTCACTAACTACGCTTTCGAAAAGTTTTTTAACAAGCCCGGGGGCAGTTCTCGAAACTAAAATTTGTGCGTTTTTACCTGCGTTTCTAACCTTTTTAACGTAAACTGTCAACTGGTCGTTTACGTTATAAGTTTCGGTAATTACTTGGTCTTGCGGAAGCATAACCGCTTCGATTTCGCCCGCACCTATTTCAACGTAAACGTTCTTATCTTCGACTCTTCTTACAATACAAGTCTTTATCTCGTTTTCGTTATCTTCAAATTCCGCCAAGGTATTTTCTCTTTCGGCTTCACGAAGTTTTTGTAAAACGACTTGTTTTGCGGTTTGTACGGCAATTCTGCCGAATTCCTTCGGAACGAATTCGACTTTAACACGGTCGCCTACTTTATAAGATTTTTTAATAAGTTTAGCGTCGACCAAAGAGATTTGCTTTTCGGGGTCTTCAACGACTTCGACGATATCTTTTACGGCGTAAAACCTAACTTGTCTTTTATCTGCGTTAAGGTCTAAAACGACGTTTCCCGTATCGCCGGTATGTTTT
>JAZRYO010000229.1:0-6158 GCA_045600785.1 Christensenellaceae bacterium
TCTCGGTTATTTTGGTCAGCACGATACCGAATATTCCAGGTGCCTCGATTACGGTTTTTACGCTACTTTTTTCTCAACTCGGGTTGCCTAACGAAGCACTTTCCATGATGATCACACTGAATGCGCTATTACAGTTTGTAACGGTTGCGGTGGATATTGGTTGTTTGCAAAGTGTCTGCACCTGTTTACCGAAAAACGAAACGGCAAAATTTGTCGGTAAAAATTAAAAAACAAAATAAATACAAAAGCGAGGAGATAATCCTCGCTTTTGTTGTCTTTAATCGATTTCGTCTCAATCGTATTTCAGTACGCCGACGATACGAGATCGACGAATCAGACGGTCCATTTTTTAAGACGCAAACTTTTTTGACGATTATAAATCGTCGGCGTCTTGTACGGGTTTACTTCCGTCGGAAGAAATGCCCGTATAACTTCCTAAAACGTCAAAATTAGATTTTTGGTCATTATTCTTTCGCTTTTTAAACTTAAATAATTTTCGCATTATTTCTTACTTGACTTTTGACCTTGGCAATTCTTGGTTTTAGAGCAGTTCTTAACGCTTTTAGTTGCCGTAGCGGTCTTCTTATTATTAACAGTTCTCATAATAAAATTACGGGAGTCTTAACTTTACGAAACCTTGGCTTGTTTTACATAATGGGCAAATAGCAAAAGCCTGTTTGGCAGTAAAACGGAAACCGCAATTACTGCACTCGTAAATTACGGGTTTATCGCTTAAAAACAGCGTGCCGTTTTTATAGTTTTCATAAAGATACTCGAACATTATTTTATGGTGAGATTCAACGTCGGCTACTCTCAAAAAGGTGTCGGCAATTTCCGTAAACCCTTCTTTTTGGGCGACCTTTGAAAATTCGGGATAGATAATACTGCTTTCCCGACCTTCTTGTTGACTTGCGAAAAGCAAACCGTTTTCGACGGTATCTCCATTAAACGGGAAGCCCGAATTTAATTCGATATTTTCCGTATTGCCGTTTTTCTCGATAATAAAATCAAAGAAAGTTTTAGCGTGAACGGTTTCGTTTTTTGCGATTTGTTTTATTTCGTCCGACAGTGTTTTATATCCTTCTTGCAAAGCCTTGCTTGCAATCATTTGATATCTCATACCCGCTTGGCACTCTCCTGCGAACGAAGCGGCCAAATTTTTATAAGTGTTCGTTAGGCTAAACTCCATCTTTACCTCCTTCGGTATAAGTATGCTATCTTTTTAACCTTTTATTCAGATATAATTTCCGCCGTTTCTCCGTCAACGAAATAAGAATAGGTTTTGTCGGGAAAAATAAAGTCTATTTTATAAAAGTCGAATTTGCCGTCGGATATAAGTTTTATTCTTATTTCTCCTTCTTTATCTTTAAGTAATGTTTTTATTTTTTGGTCGTTTTTGGAAAGAGTGGATAAAAGGTCTGAAAGTTCCATAGTATCAGTCGAACGTATAGGGCATAACTTTAACGAATAGTTTTTACCGTTTGAGAATAACGAAACCGAAAAATCGTTTAACGGCAAACTTTCAACTTGTAATTTAAGAGTCGAAAAGGTTGACGCAGGCGAAAAAGTAAATTCCCCCTTGTAAGATTTACCGTCTAAAAAAACTTCGATTAAATAATGTGCGTTTTTATCTATTTTATCGAAAAGAGTAAAATTAAGGTAGAAATTTCTTTTAGACGGGTATCCGTCGCATATATTCGGGTTTTCAATCTCGTCGGCGTATGCAGTTAAGGTAATATGTTCATAGGTCGATATATAGGTATTAAGCCTTAAAAAACTTATGCGTTTTTGATAAGAAGAACTAAGTTTGCAAGACGGTAGAATAAGAACGAATAATAAAAGCGTAAAAAAGCCAAAAATCTTATCTTTTTTCATAATAAATATTTTATGACGATATTAGGGTTAAAATGATTTAAGCGTGTTAAAAAAACTTGCAATTAAAATATTAGTATGATAAAATAAAGAATATAATATCGGCGGTAGCCGATACGTTTGGTGAGATATGAAAAAGACAGTAATAAAATCCGCCCTAATAACTTTGGGGTGTATAATAGTCGCTTTTCTGACTGCCGTACTGTGTTTAAGGTGGTTTTCGCCAAGAACACTCGGCAAGGCGTACGCCGATTTGGGATACGGCGACAAAGCGGTAGAATATTACGAAAAGCAGTACGATAAAACGGAAAGTCAAGACGATTTAGTCGCTTTAATCGACGTTTGCATACTGTTTGACAAAACCGACCTTACCGCAACTTACGGGCTAAAATTCGTTTTTTCGGACGGTTTTAATAAATATTGTGAAGACAATAAAAATTCGGATAGCAAATATACGACGGTAGAGTATTACGGAACGGCGATAAGTAAGGCGTTATACGACGTCAACGAAAAGGAGAACTCGGTTTTGGTTGCGGTCAAAACTTCGACCTTAAAAAAGACTTCCCCCGTTTACTATATGTATTTGTATGCGACAAAAAATTCCGACGACGGATATTTGAATTTGTTAGAAAGTAAATGTCCCAACTACTCGGAATATATAAGTTTATAAGGAGAAAAATATGGAACACGAGAAAGTGCTCGTTTTGGACTTCGGTGGACAGTATAATCAACTGATAGCAAGACGAGTAAGAGAACAAAACGTTTACTGCGAACTTTTACCCTGCGATTTAAGTATGGAAAAAATCAAAGAGTATAATCCAAAAGGCATCATTTTCACGGGTGGACCAAATAGCGTGTACGAAGAAAATTCTCCGCATATATCTCCCGAAATATTTACTCTCGGCGTACCCGTTTTGGGAATATGCTACGGTGCGCAACTTATGGCTTACACTATGGGTGGAACGGTAAGTTCGGCAACGACGAGAGAATACGGTAAAAGCGATATAAAGTACGAAGACGGTTTGCTTTTTAAGGACGTAGATAAAGAAAACGTATGTTGGATGAGTCATACCGACTATATCTCGAAAGCGCCCGACGGATTTAAGATAACGGGTAGGACGAAGACTTGTCCCGTCGCCGCAATGGAGAACGAAGAAAAGAGATTTTACGGCGTACAATTCCACCCCGAAGTTATGCACACCCGTCAAGGCACGACCATACTTAAAAACTTCTTATATAACGTATGCCGTTTATCTGGCGACTGGACTATGGCGAACTTCGTCAAAGAACAAGTCGAGAAAATAAGGCAAGAGATAGGGAATGGGAAAGCCCTTTGCGCAATGAGTGGCGGAGTTGACAGTGCAGTTGCCGCAACCTTAATACATAAGGCTATAGGCGATAATTTGACTTGTGTGTTCGTTGACCACGGACTTTTACGTAAGAACGAAGCCGACGACGTATATAGAGTATTTAAGACCGAAAGGGGTATGAACTTAATCAAGGTCGATGCAAGCGAAAGATTTTTATCTAAACTTGCAGGCGTTAACGAACCTGAGACGAAAAGAAAGATAATAGGCGGAGAGTTTATCAACGTATTCCAAGACGAAGCCAAGAAAATAGGCAAGGTTGATTATCTCGTTCAAGGCACGATTTATCCCGACGTAATCGAAAGCGGAAAGGGAAAATCTGCGGTAATAAAATCGCATCATAACGTCGGTGGACTTCCGAGCGTGGTCGATTTTAAGAAGATAATCGAACCCCTTCGGGACTTGTTTAAGGACGAAGTTCGAAAGGTAGGTTTTGAACTCGGACTTCCCGAAGATATAGTTATGCGTCAACCTTTCCCGGGTCCGGGGCTTGCCATAAGGATAATAGGCGATATAACGAGAGAAAAAATAAAGATATTGCAAGACGCCGACTTTATATATAGACAAGAGATTAAAAACGCAGGACTTGATAAAGAGATATGGCAATACTTTGCCGTCTTAACGAATTGCCGTTCGGTAGGCGTTATGGGGGACAGTAGAACGTATTCTTATACTTTGGCGTTAAGGGCGGTCGTATCGGTTGACGGTATGACGGCGGACTGGGCGAGAATACCTTACGACGTTTTGGAAAAGATATCGACGAGAATAGTAAACGAAGTACAAGACATAAACAGAATAGTTTACGATATAACTTCCAAACCGCCGGCAACAATCGAGTGGGAATAATATGGAAACGGTTAAAGGAAAATGCTTAAACTGTGGAGCGGAAATAGACGTACAAAAAGGGGCTACGGAAACCGTATGCCCCGTTTGTAAATTCAAAAACTTAACGGATAAGGCGATTAAATACAGAGAAAGTTTTATAGGAAAGGAAATAGGCGTCAAAAAAGCGCACGGCGAAAAATACCGTGAGATAACCGACCTATACGGCGTTATAGAAGATTTATTATACGAAAACGACTTTGAAAAAGCCGAAGAAAAGATAAGCGAAGCGATTTCGATAGCCGACGGGGAATATAAACCGTACTGGTATATGGTGGCGGTTAAGACGAAAAATTTTACCGACCTTAAAGACGAAGAACATAAAGAGTATTTAAGTAAGGCGATATCGCTTGCCGACGACGACCAAAAGGCAGAGATAAAAAAAGAATATAAGCCCTATTACGACAAATGCAATTTTACCGCCGAAGAAATGGCTACCTATATTGCGGAAAACAAATCGGCAAAAAAGGAACTTGCGGAAAAGAAACTTAAAAATCTTATTCCCGAAAATATGGCAAAAGAAAAGACGGCGAAATCATTGCTTATTTTAACGCCGATAATTGCGACCGTCGGAATTGCCGTTATGATTATTTCGGTTGTATTTAATTTTGATATATTATCGATTGCGGGTGCGGTTTTGGTGTTTGCGTCATACTTTACTTTTAGGTATTGGTATTCGAACAAGTATCCGTTAAAGGCGTTTAACGCATATTTGGACTTATACGACTATCTCGACCAAAATCCGACGGATAACGAGTGTCAAATAGAAGTTTATCAAACTATAGATAAGATTTGCGATAAATTCACTCTTAAAGAGAACGTTGCGTTGATTGACGAAGAAACGGTTAAACTTGTCCGCTACTTAATAGATAAGGAACAAGAGAGTTTACTCGAATATATGATAGAAGATAAATACTTCACGCAGTTTTTGGAAAAAGAATAATTTTTTTGTTGCGACCTTTCGGCAAGTGCCGAAAGGTCGTTTTTTTTAATTCGAAGTCGTCGAATTTATGCAGTTGTTTTCGGTAGTTAAAAGTGCAAGTAAAAGTAATAGTTGAGTTAAAGATATAGTGTTTTGTTTATAAAGTACAAATAATAAACCAAGAAAAGCGATATTGTTATTATTCATAATTCCTCCTTAAATAACTTTCGTCCTTATTCTACTTTATGCGACAAAATAAGCATATATGAATATATTGACACACGTTCCTACGAAAAATTATAATTGTTAAAAAAGGAGAGAAATTATGAACGGCAAAAACATTTTGTTAAACGAAAGAACGGCGGAGAAGATAACCAACTATTTTATAGGCGACGACACGCTTATAGACTTATCCGAATTTTTTTACGTCTTTTCGGATCGAACGAGATTGAAAATCATTTGGGCGCTTACGATGTCGCCTATGTGTGTGAGTGATTTATCGAACGTACTTGAAATAAATCAAACGACGGTATCTCATCAATTAAAGATAATGCGTTCTTCGGGGATAGTCAAAACGACACGCAACGGAAAAATAATAGAATATTCTTTGAAAAGCGAAAAAGTAGGGGATACTATTCTGTCCGCAATGGATTTTTTGTCCGAAAATTAAAAATTTTATGCGGTTTTTGCAAATGCAAATTGACAAATATACGCAAAAATGAATATTCTTCTTAAATTATTCATCATTTTTGTATATTTTATTCATTTTTTCGCTAAATATACAAAATAATAGCAGGTATAAGAAAAAATAATGACAAAATACGCAAAATCGTTTTACAAACCTGTAATTTTGTGATATTATAATGACATTATACCCGTAGGCGATAATTATATATTGTTATATACGTGCGTATGAAGACGGTTCAATCGCTTTTAGCGTTTGGATATAAAAAAGAAATGATGCTATCCCTTAATAAAAGGTATGCATTAAAAAGTTTTATGGAGGTAAAACAATGAAAAAGTTCAGATTTTTATCTTTGCTTTTAGTTCTTGCGGTTGCAACCACTGCGGTTTTAACGTCTTGCGGTTCAAAAAGTGACGACAAAAAAGATGAC
>JAZRYO010000230.1:0-3916 GCA_045600785.1 Christensenellaceae bacterium
GATTTTTTATTTCTTCCAAATTTCTTTTACTCGTTGCAAGAGCGGCGATACCGCTACCGGGGAAAGATATTTTAGAAGTTGGAGTAAACTTGTAAACGATATCGGGGTTGCCCGCCTTTTCGCACTCTCCTAATATTTCGAGCAAGAAAACTTTGTCGTCGTAAAGGTGATGAACGGAGTATGCGTTGTCCCAGTAAATTCTGAAATCTTTTGCCTTCGGTTTAAGGTGTGCAAATCTTCTCACGACTTCGTCCGAATAGGTTATACCGCTTGGGTTAGAGTACTTCGGAACGCACCAAATACCTTTAATCGAATCGTCCGACGATACGAGCCTTTCGACTTCGTCCATATCAGGTCCGTCGTCGTTTAATGGTATGGAAATCATTTCGATACCGAAGTGTTCGGTAATAGAAAAGTGTCTGTCGTATCCGGGGACGGGGCAAAGCCATTTAACCTTGTCGAGTTTTGCCCAAGGGGTACTGCCCAAAACGCCGTGAGTCATAGAACGGGCGATACAGTCGTACATAACCGAAAGCGACGAATTTCCGTATATCAAAATATTCTCGGGCGGAACTTCGATAATATCGCCGAGAAGTCTTTTACACTCTTCTATTCCGCCTAAAACGCCGTAGTTTCGGCAGTCGATACCGTTTTCGCAATTTAGGTCGGCTGTGGACGACAAAACGTCCATCATACCCATAGAGAGATTTAACTGTTCCTTGCAAGGCTTTCCCCTTGCCATATTCAAATTTAAGTTTTTTGAAAGGTAATAATTATATTCTTTTTGAAGTTTATTATACCCTTCGTTAAAAATATGTTTTTTATCTATCATTTTATTTTGAAACTTTCTAATTTTAAGTCGGCAAAATAATTAAGCCCGTTTTTCTTTCTTTGTTTTTGTTCGCCTTGAATTAAGGGAAGGGCGTAGGATATAAAGTTTTCGTTTAAGGATACGCCGTCTTTTCCTATCATAGATTTAGGGACTTCCTTTACGGCGTTTGCGCAAACGGTAAGGGGGACGGACTTATAGAGTATCTTATATTTTTTACCTTCTTTTCTTTCGAAGGCAACCATTTTATCGGTTTCTCCCTTTAACGCCTTTTTAACAGCGTATTTGCCCGAATTAAAGGCTTCGTCAACGTCGGTTTTAGAAGAGATATGCGACGCACACCTTTGCAAGATATTGAGTTCTACCGCCTTGCATTTTATTCCCATGTTCTCTATTTCGGATTTAAGAACGGAACCCACTCCGCCGAGTGCGGTATGTCCGAAAGCGTCGAGTTTGGTCGTGTCTTCACCGACGAGCCGACCGTCCTTATATTTTATACCTTCGGATACTGCGATAATACAAATCTTCTTTTTATCTACGATTTTTTTAACCGACTTTTTGAACTTGTCGAAAGAGAAGGGAACTTCGGGAAGAAAGATAAGGTCTGCGCCGTAGCCGTTAAGCGAAGAAAGGGACGCCGACGCAGTAAGCCAACCTGCGTTTCTTCCCATAATTTCAACTACTATTGCAAGGGGGTTGCCGTAGATAACGGCGTCCCTGTTAATTTCGGAAATCGAAGTGGCGACGTATTTTGCGGCACTTGCATATCCTGGGCAATGGTCGGTCCCCACAAGGTCGTTGTCTATGGTTTTAGGAATACCCAAAACTCTCATTTCGTATCCGACCGACTGCATATACTTGCTTATCTTGTCGCAAGTGTCCATGCTGTCGTTTCCGCCGTTATAGAAAAAGTATCTTATATCGTACTTTTTGAAAACTTCCAAGATTTTTTGATAGTCCGACGGGTTTTCCTTTGGCGATTTAAGTTTGTATCTTACCGAGCCGAAAGCGGACGCAGGGGTAAATTTCAAGGCTTTAAGTTCTTTTTTATCTTCCTTTTCCATATCGAAAAAGTCTTCTTGTAAAACCCCTTGAATACCGTGATTGGCGCAAAGTACCCCCGTAATGCAATTCGAATTCAATGCGGTCAAAATTCCGCCCGCCATAGACGAATTTATAACTGCGGTAGGTCCACCGCTTTGGGCGAACAAACATCTTCCTATAAGTTTTTTCATCTTTCTCCTATTAGCAAAGTAAACTTGCCATTTCGTAGAGTTTTATGTCGATAGTTTTCGTTTTGGATAAGGCTTCGGTTATATCAAGGTCGAAAATTTCTTTTCCCTTAATACCCAAAACTCTGTTGGTCTTATGGTTTATCAAAAGTTCGGTTGCGGTCGTTCCGAATTTTGCGGCGAGCATTCTGTCCGCCATAGACGGAGTTCCGCCCCTTTGAATATGACCGAGAGCCGTTATTTTAACGTCGGAATCGGACATAACTTGAAGAAGGGTTTTAATTTCGTTTTCGTTGCCTGCACCTTCCGCCAAAACTATGATATTCGAAGTTTTGCCACGCTTTCTGTTTTCCTTTATATCGTTTGCGACTTCTTGAATATCGTAAGGAATTTCGGGTACTAAAATATGTTCCGCACCACCGCAAACACCTGCGTATAGGGCGATATCTCCGCATTTTCTACCCATAACCTTAACTATTGCGACTCTGTCGTGCGAAGTCATCGTATCACGGAGAGCGTTAATTCCCCAAAGCACCGTATTGACTGCGGTGTCGAAACCCAAAGTGAAATCGGTATAAGCCAAATCGTTGTCGATAGTGCAGGGGATACAAACGACGTTGATACCTTGTTCGTCGGACAAAAGTTTTGCGCCCGTGAACGAACCGTCCCCACCCAAAACGACGAGTCCTTCGATGCCGAGTTTTTTAAGATTGTCGGCAGCGATTTTTCTCGTTGCGGGTTCTTTGAAAGCCAAGCATCTTGCGGTACGGAGAATAGTTCCGCCCTTTTGGATAATGTCGCAAACGGAGTGAGTATCCATTTTGAAAATGACGTTATCGACAAGTCCTTGATAACCCCTTTCGACGCCGTAAACTTCAAGTCCGTTGTTTATAGCGCTTCTTACCACCGCTCTTATACAAGCGTTCATTCCGGGTGCGTCTCCGCCACTCGTTAAAATTGCAATTCTTCTCATAATATATCTCCTTTATTTTTCGAGTATTTTAACGTCCTGTTCATCTATTACGGAATAGAGTTCGTTCAAAAGTCCTTGACAAATCTTTACCGATTGACTTAACTTGTAGTTTTTGCCGTCAATCTTCATATAGACCGCCGAATTTCCTTTGTGCGAAGTTAAAATCTCTATTATTTCGTTTTTATTTTCTTTAGTTTTATCGTTTAATATAATGCCCAAAAATTCTTCTTTTTTTATCTCGTCTTCTGAAAAATCGGAAGATTTTTCGTTTACGACCGCCACCGAATCGACGATAACTGTAAACTTGTCGTCTTTAATTTGTAGTTTACCTTTTATTTTAACGACATTTTCAACGGTCAATAAATCTTTATATTTTTCGTAATTTTTAGGGAAGAGTAGGCACTCCAAACCGCCGTAGCCGTCTTCTACCGTTATAAACGCCATATAAGTTCCGGACTTTGTTAAGACCTTGCTAAAATCGGTAATAATTCCGCCCATATAAACGTAGTCGCCGTCTTTAACGTCGGTATAAACTTTGTTGCCGTCTTCGTCTTCTTCGGCATTAAGTAGCATTTCGGTCGAAAAAGTGCAGTCTCTGAAATATTTCTCATACCCGTCCAAAGGGTGTCCCGACAAATAAATTCCCGCCACGCTTTTTTCAAGCGAAAGTTTTGTTTTCGTGTCGTATTCGGGGATAGACGGATAAGTTATGTCGAAAGCCGAATCGTCGGAAAGTATCGAATCGAATAGACTTATCTGATTACTTTCACGTTGTTTTGCGATAGCGGTCGCCCTATCCATAAGCATTTCGGAAACCGCCATAAGTTCGGTTCTCGTCTTTTTGTAGTCGTCGAATGCGCCCGCCAAAATAAGATTTTCTAC
>JAZRYO010000231.1:0-2506 GCA_045600785.1 Christensenellaceae bacterium
TTGACGGAAGTTGATAGTTAATGTAAAATAAAATAAAGGTGAGAAAAATGAAAAGCAGAATAGAAAAAGACAATTTTTTAATAAAAGGGCCTATCGCCCATAGGGGACTACACACCGAAACCATACCCGAAAACAGTAAAAGCGCATATCTTAACGCAATAGAAAAGGGTTTGCCGATTGAAATGGACTTGCAACTGACGAAAGACAGAGAAGTAGTGTGTTTTCACGACGACGACCTTTTCCGTATGACAAAAGTTAAAGGTGAAATTTACGATAAAACCTTATCCGAACTTAAAAAACTGCGTTTACAAGATACCGACGAAGAAATTTTGACTTTCGAAGAGTTTTTGTCGCTTGTCGACGGCAAAGTTCCCGTTTTAATAGAGTATAAAAACCAAAGGGAAAAGGGAATAATCGTCAATAAGACTTTGCCCCTTTTAGACGGATATAAGGGAGAGTTTGCGGTGCAGTCTTTCGACCCGACGATAGTTGCGGAATTAAGAAAGAAACGCCCCGAGTTTATCCGTGGGCAGTTGGTCGATAGAGATTTTCACAAAGAAAAGACGTCGAGATTTATATGGGCGTTATTATCGCATTGCCTTCTTAACTTTATGACTAAACCCGATTTTATAAATATGAACGTCAAATATTTGCCGTTGTCAAAGCGTATGAAAAGGGGTAAAAAGGTGCTTTGTTGGACGGTAAACACCAAGGAAAAATTAGAAACCGCAAAAAAGTATGCAGACGGATTCGTTTTCGAGAGAATAGATTATGATTGAAAAGACTTTTACCGTTTACGGAATGACGTGTTCGGCGTGTAAAGAGCGTGTTGTATCTTGCGTCAAAAGATTAGATAAAGACGCTTTCGTGGACGTAAATTTAATAAACGGAATTTTGAAAGTCAAGTCCGAAAAAGAATTGACCGAAAAAATTATTTTCGCCGTTGAAAAAGAAGGGTATAAAATCAAGGAAGGGCGTGATAGAGTAAGAGATAATTCTTATGAAAAAACGCTTGTAAAAAACCTTTTGATTTCCATACCTATCGTTATACTTTTAATGGCGATATCGATGACTAAAATCATTAAAAGTGAGCGTATAAGTGCGTTAATTCAAGCAATTTTGGCGGGAACGTGCATATTTATCAATAGAAAAATAATGATATCCGGACTTAATAAACTGTTTCGACTCTCGCCGAATATGGATAGTTTGGTCGCACTCGGTTCGTCCGTTTCGTATATCTACGGCGTAGTTTTAACCGTGCTTATTTTCTTCCGAAAAAGCGAGTATATAACTAAATTGTATTTCGACGGTTCGGCTATGATTTTAGTCTTTATTTCGCTTGGAAAATTTTTGGAAGAAAAGACCAAACGTAAAACTACTTCGGCGATAGAAAACTTACTTAAATTAGCACCCGACGAAGCGGTCGTTTTGGTCGGCGGAAAAGAGATTAAAATTTTATCGAAAGATATAAAAGTCGGAGATAAAATAGTTCTTAAAGACGGCGAAACGGCGTCGGTTGACGGCGTGATAGAACAAGGCGAAGGCTGGTTCGACGAGTCGGTCGTATCGGGCGAAAGTATGCCCGTATATAAAGAAAAGGGCGACAAGGTTTTGTCGGGGACGAGATTTTCGGGCGGATATATAATATTCGTCGCAAAAAACATCGGCGAAGATACGACGGTACAAAAAATAATAAGGCTTGTAGAAGACGCAAATTCGAGTAAAGTGCCCGTTCAACGCCTTGCCGATAAAATTGCAGGTATTTTCGTCCCGACGGTTATAGGAATTTCGTGCCTATCGCTTATATTTTGGCTAATACTCGGCGAAGATTTCTCGTTTGCGTTAAATAACGCAGTAAGCGTTTTGGTCGTTTCGTGTCCGTGTGCTTTGGGGCTTGCGACTCCGTCCGCACTTATGGTCGGAACGGGTAGGCTTGCAAAAAACGGAGTGCTTGTTAAAAGCGGAGAAGCCCTTCAAAACTTGGCGTCCGTCGATACCGTGTTTTTGGATAAGACGGGAACGATAACCGAAGGTAAACCCGAGATAGAAAAAGTCGTAAGTTTAATAGATGACGACGAGTTTATCAAAAAAGTTTATTCCATTGAAAAGTTAAGTTCGCACCCCATAGCAAATTCTATCGTAAATTTATTAAAAGAGAAAAATATCACTCCCGAAAAAGTGGATAATTTCAAGGTTGAAAAAGGACTTGGAATAACTGCCGAAACAGGCGGGAAATTTTACTCTCTCGGGAATAAGGCGTTGACGGAAAAATACGCAAAGTCTCACGCCGAATTTTTTGAAAAATACCAAATCGAAAAAGAGTTGGGAAGTTTGCTTATTTTAACCGAAAACGGCGAAATAATAGGCTATATAACGGTTAAAGACAAGATAAGGGCAAGTTCAAGGCGTGCGATTGAACAAATTAAACGCCAAAAAATCGACGTTGAAATATTGTCGGGCGACAATGAAAACACGGTTAAAAGCGTTGCCGACGAACTTAAAATAA
>JAZRYO010000232.1:0-2036 GCA_045600785.1 Christensenellaceae bacterium
TTTTTTTATTACGGCTTCGAAGAAAGTCCAAAGTCTTGTCCATTTCGCCTATAAGTTTATCGCCGAGATACAAAGTACCGTCCATATCCAAAAGAAAATATTCGGTATTTTCTATTGCCTTTGTAAAATTATCCATACTCACCTCTTAATCCACGTTGACGGTAAAAACGTCAAAAGTAAAGGATATATCTCTAATCTTCCGAATAACATCGTAAGCGACAAAACCACCTTGGAAAACGCCGAATAAGACGCATACGTTTCCATAGGTCCAACCCCCGCAAAACCCGGCCCTACGTTATTAAGACAAACGACGCAAGCCGAAAAGTTGGTAAGCAAGGAAAACCCGTCGAAAGAAATAAGTAAAAATGCAACGAATAAAAACGCTAAGTAAAGTGCCAAATATAAACCGACCGAACTTACAGTACCGTCTTCGACCTTTTTACCGTCAACCATAACGACACGAACAGTTCTCGGTTGTACGACTTTTCTTATTTCTCTTTTAATGCCCCTTCCTAAAAGTCCTATTCTCGAAATCTTAAATCCACCCGCAGTCGAACCTGCGCAACCGCCTATAAACATAAGGACAAAAAGCACGGCTTTGGATACCGACGGCCATACTTCGAAATTTTTAGTCGCATAACCCGTCGTCGATATTATCGTGCAAACTTGGAACGTCGAATCTCTCAAAGCGTCGGAAAATACGGTGTAGTTTCCTACGTACATTAAGTTGCCCGTTATGACCGCTACCGACACGAGTACGATACCGATATAAAGCCAAAGTTCCGACGACTTAAAACATTGTTTGATTTTGCCCATAAGCAAAAGGTAATATAGGTTAAAGTTTATGCCGAACAAGAACATAAAGACTGCAACAATCCATTGCGAATAGGCGTTTAATCCGCCTATGCCCGCATTTGTCGGTGAAAATCCACCCGTTCCGGCAGTACCCAAAGAAATTACGATACTGTTAAACACGTCGTTTCCGCCAAGGAATAAAAGGACTGCCATTATTAAAGTCATACCGACATATATACGGTATAATATTCTTGCCGTATTTTTGGACTTCGGAACGAGTTTGTCAACGACAGGTCCGGGCATTTCCGCTTTTAAGACGTTTATAGAACGGTCGTCCGTTTTTGCCGTTATCGCAACGACGAAAACTATTATTCCCATACCGCCTATAAAGTGTGTGAAACTACGCCAAAAGATAAGCCCTTTACCTATTGCGTCAACGTCGGCAATTACCGACGCTCCCGTAGTCGTAAAACCGCTTACCGATTCGAATATGGCATCGAAAAATCCAAGCGTTCCGCTTATTATAAAGGGAAACGAACCTATCACGGATAAAATTATCCACGATATAGATACGGTTATAAATCCTTCTTTTGCGTACATATGCCCGTCGTGATTTTTTAGATTTATTACGGCAAGAAGCCCAAGCGATAGGGCGATTATTGCCGATATTATAAAGGAACAAGCCGTCCAAATTTCACCGTATATAAAGGATATGATTGAACATATAAGTAGCATTACCGATTCGGTTAATACGACTTTTCCCGTGTTAAAAAATACAAGTTTATAATTCATATTATTTACGCCTTACTATTTCGGATAAAGACTCTACTTTGTCCTTTATAGAAATAATTATAACTTTATCGCCTGAAGATATAACGTCGTTGCCGTCGGGAATAATCGCAACGCCGTCCCTATAAATTCCCGCAAGCAAAACGTTATCGTTAAATTGCAAATCTTTAAGGGGAATATCTTTACAGGTGAACTTTTCGGACACGTTGATTTCAAGCGCTTCGGCTTCGTCGCCGAACAGGCTGTAAATTCTCTCTACCGTTCCGCCTTTTGTCTTTTTAAGCGCCCTTGAAAATCCTATCAAAAGGTCTGCGATAAGTTCTTTCGGGGTTATTACGTCGGTAAGTCCGAAATCGTCGATAATCGACGATATTTCCTTTCTGTTTACTTTTGAAATTACTTTCAAAACGCCGTTGTCTTTTGCGAATACCGACATTAAGACGTTCTTTTCG
>JAZRYO010000233.1:0-22703 GCA_045600785.1 Christensenellaceae bacterium
TATCGAATAATTCGTCGTAAGGAGTCGGAGCTAAAAAAGTTATAGCGATACCGTTTTCCTTGAACGTGTCGCATATCTTTTTATAAAACTCGAAGTTTCTATCTCTCGCTTCTCTCCTTGACTTTAATAGTTCTTCGGTAAGCGGTCTAATTGCAAACGTGTCCGAATTTATATCGTTCATTCCAAGCATCAAAACGACGTCGGTCGGGTGCATATTTAGTACCGTGTCTATTCTCGCATACGCCCTTTCGGAATTATTGCCACTAACTCCGAAATTATACATTTCGCATTTTATTTTAGCAACAGTTCTATAGTAATCGTAAAATCTTCTTATATACAATCCACCGTCGGTTATACTGTCGCCGAAAAAACAGACGATAGATTTTTCGTTAAATTTATCCATAGTTATTTCTTAAAAAATTTATCGATAACTTCGCTTATAGCGTCGTTATCGTTATTATTAACAGTTATATAGTCGGCTTTTTCTTTCAACTCTTTTGCGCCGTTATTTACCGCTACGCCGACGCCTGCAAACTCTATCATAGGTAGGTCGTTCAACTCGTCGCCGACCGCAACGCACTCCGACGGTTCTATTCCCCAAACGTCGCAAAGTAGTTTTACGGCGTTCCCTTTGTTTATGCCTTTGGGGGTAAAGTCGTACATTTTATCGTAGCATCTCGCTATCTCGAATTTGTCTTTGAAAAGGTCTTGCATCTCGCCCCTTAAATCGTCGATATTTTCTCCGACGACCATAACTTTGGGGGACGAAAAATTATTCCTTTTAACGTACGACGCAAGGTCGCCGACTTCCCTTGCCTTTGCCTTGCAAATCGAAGTGTAAAAGTCGGTGATAAAATTTATCTTTTCGGTTATTACTTCTTCGTCGTATATTTGGGCGTAGAGATTTCTTTTTTTGGTGTATTCCAAAATCTCTAAAAGTCCGTCCGAATTTATCGAGTTTTCGGCAACGGTTTTCTCATTTTTAACGTCGTAAACGACAGCGCCGTTAAAGGTCGAAATATACTCTATATTCGGAAGTTTGGGGAGTATTTCCCGTTTTGCAGAATACGTCATTCTTCCCGTCGCAACGGCGAAATGTTTACCGCTATTTATAAGTTTTTCTATCGCTTCGTAATTGCCCTTTGAAACGCTCTTGTCCGTCATAGCGAGCGTTTCGTCGAAATCGACGATTAAGCCTTTCATTTTTTACCCCTTGTAGCCGAATATATATAAATCAAAGCGCATATAAGCCCTATTCCCAAAAATACGGCGAGTTCCAAAACGGTCTTTGCACCGAATAACGCTATCGAGAAAAATACCGAACATACGGCAAAAGCACCGCACGAAAACTTTTCGTATAATTTAACGTTTTTCAAGAGTTTGACCGCTCCGAAAAACGCTACGAGTGTCGTTAGAAAAAATCCCGTCGCCGAAAGAACTCTCAATACTCCGTCGTACTTGTTCGCTTCGACGAGTGCAAATCCCGCCAAAACCCCGAGTAGTATAAACAGCGGAGAAAAAACCGTTAATTCTAACTTGATTGCGGGTTTTTCCGCCCTTTGTTCTTTTTTGGGTTTGTCTTCTTGAAATACGAAGTTCTCGACTTTTTGTCTAAACCCTTCGACAGCGTCTTCTGCGTATAAATACACGGCGACTTGCGGTTTGTATAAAACTCTGCCACCGACGTTTTTAATGCCCGCTTTAATTACACGTTCTATCTTGCCCTTGTTTTCTAAAACTTGGGTTTTAACCGTTTCGACTATTTCGACGCCGTATAAATCGGTCGAAGACGACGGAACGACGATTTCGAATTTGCCTTCGGTAACGTGCTTGACCGCTTTTGCGATTTTGCCTTTGGTTATATCGTCGCAAGATACGTATTCGGTTGCGAAAACGTCGCATACTTCGTTCCGTAGCGATTTTATCTTTGCTTTATACTCTTTGATTTGTCTTTCGAGTTCGCTTTTTTGGTCGTTGATTTTAACGACGGTTTCTTCGTTTCCGCTCTTTTTACGGAGTTCGGTTTGTCTTACCGAAAGTTTGGTAATATTCGAAGAATTCTCTTTGACAATTTTGTGTAAACCGTCGATTTCCTTCATTTTTTCGACGGCACGCAATATGTTTTCTCTCATGTTATCCCTTATTTAACAAGTCCACGTTTTTTCATATATTCGACGATTATTTCGGCGGTTTTATTAGTTCCTATGGACGTACTTAAACACAAATCGTAATTTTCACAAGCACCCCACTTGATTTCGCCGTACTTTTTATTGTATTGCGCTCTCGCCTTGTCGTTTTTCTTTATCATTTTTTCGGCTTCAATCGGCGAGATTTTATAAAGGTTGGATATTCTCGATATTCTTTGCGATAAAGGTGCGGATATAAATACCCTAACGACGTTTTCTTTATTTTCAAGAACCTTAGTCGCACAACGACCTACGAATACGCACGAACCTTTTTTAGCCAAATTTTTAATAACTCTCGACTGTCCCATAAAGACCTTGTCGTAAGTGGATAAAGAATCTCCGCCCAAAAATCCCGAATACCAAAAGTTATTCGAAGTTTTATCTTCGGACGAGTGTATTAAGTCTTTATCGATACCCGTTAAAACCGAAGTCATTTCGGCTATCGACTTATCGTAGCAATTAACTCCTAATTTGGTCGCAAGTTTAGACGCAGTTTCCGCTCCGCCCGAACCGAATTGCCTTGATACAGCAACGTAAAAAAATCTTTTTTCTTCCATTTTCTTTTTTCCTTATTTTGTATTTTATATATCGCTCGGCGAGAAGGTTTCGGTGTATTTGTGATGACCGAATTCGTCTCTTTCTTTATATGATAAGAGTTTAATTTCGAGTTCGTCTATTTTGTCCGTCTTTTCGTCGAGATAATCTTTTAACCTTTGTTTGCAAGTTAAAATTCTTTGTTTAAGTCCCCCGAGTCTTGCGTCGTGTATTTCATATCCGAAAGGCTTGTTTTCTTTATGCCAAAGATACTTGAATTTTTCTATAAACACATCGAGTTTTTTAACCGAAATATCGTATTTTTTCAATAGGCGTTTAAGTCCTTTTTTATCCCCTTCTTGATACGCCTTTCTCGTTTCTATTCCCAGATACGCCTTATACGACAAAAGGTCGCAAAGCGACGATAAACAGTCGAATATATAGTCGTATTCCCCGACTTTTTTAATTTCACCCTTTAATTTCATTGCATAATCCCTATATTGAATAAAATCGTATTTTTGAAGTCCGTAATCTAAAAATCCCAGGAAAATATCGGAGTATAACATACTCTTTGAAACACAGTTCGCTTTATCTTGCACCTTGCCGTTTTTCGTTAAGCGGTTCGGGATATCCAAAAGCATAAACGAGTCGAAAGCAAAACCAAAAGTTTTATAAAATCCGCTCTTTATGTTTTCCATATCGAAAACGCCGTCGGCATATTGCCGTATTGCGTAAAGAGATGGCAAAGTCGAATAAAACGAACACTCTTTACCGTTGTCGCCCCACATAGTTATAAGCACGTTTTTAATTCCGTTTTTTATAACCGCTTTCATTGCGGGTTGCATCGTTTTAAGCGAAAAAAAGTTCTCTGGGGCAAAGCCTTGCCAACACCACGCACCGCCCGCAAAGGTTATCTCTCGTTTCAAACTCTTATGCGCTTTCATCATAGCGTCTAAAACGAGTTCGTCGTCGTTGTAATAATCCCAATAGGTAAGCCCGATATTTTTAGGTATCTTCTTTTCGGTCGCTACTACGTTTTTAAGTTTTTCGCCCGCTTTAAGATAATACCGCCCTTCGTTTGCCAAGCGGAAGAACATATCCGACCACATAGTACAACTAAAACCGTATTTACTTGCTATCTCGACGACTTTATTTAAGTGTTCGATTAAAACTTCGGTCCTGTTTTTGTATCCGTGTTTGTCGAGATATTTGCCGAGCCCGACCAAGTGCGCTTCGTCCATACCGATATTTACTCTTTTAGTCGAATAGCACCTTCTTAAACTCTTGAAAAGATTTTCTATAAATTCGTAAGTCCTTTTCTCGCCGATTAACAAAATATCATCGATGTCGAACATATCGTAGCAGGCGGGAACTTTTTTAAGGTTGTTAAAATGGGCAAGCGTTTGAATACAAGGGATAAGTTCGATGCTGTTTTCTTGCGCAAATTTATCTATTTCCTTTATCTCGCTTTCGGTGTATCCGCCACGCATATAGCCGAAGTATTTTTCGTTTTTTACTTCGTAGGTGTCTTCGGTATAAAGTCCCAAAGCGTCGTATCCCATTTTTTTAAGTATTAGAATAAATTTCTTTACTTCTTCAACTTTCATTACGGCGTTTCTCGACATATCAAGCATTACGCCAAAACTTTCGTATTTCATTTTTTCTCTCCGAGTTCGTCTAATACTTTTTGAAAATAGTCGGGTATAGGTGCATTAAACGATTTTCTTTCGTTTGTCTTAGGGTCATTAAGTTCAAGTCTTTCGGCGTGAAGGAGTTGACCTTGTAAGTAATCGAACCTTGTCGATTTTTTGCCGTAAACCTTATCGCCTACGATAGAGTGTCCCATATATTTTGCGTGTACTCTTATTTGATGAGTTCTACCCGTTTGCAACTTAAATCTGACGAGTGTGTATCCGTGATATCTTTTTACGACTTCGAACTCGGTAATCGCACGTCGTCCGTCGCCGTCTTTTTTGACCGCCATTTCCTTTCTGTTCTTTTCGCTTCTGCCTAAATAGGTGTCTATAACACCGCTATCTCTATTCAGTTCGCCGTCTAAAAGGGCGACGTAAATTCTATGGCAAGTTTTGTCTTTTATTTGTTTCGCAAGCGACAAGTGTGCAAAGTCGTTTTTGGCAACGACCAAAAGCCCCGAAGTGTCTTTGTCTATTCTATGCACTATCCCCGGTCTTATCACGCCGTTTATTCCGCTTAAACTGTCAAGCCGATATAGTAGTGCGTTTACCAAAGTGTGTCCCGTAGTTCCGCCACCTGCGTGAACGGTTAGTCCTTGCGGTTTGTTTATTACGGCATAGTCGCCGTTTTCGAAAACTATATCTATAGGTATGTCTTCGGGGGTTAAATCGAGTTTTTTAGGCTCGGGGATATTGACTTCTATCTCATCCCCTATCTTTACCGTTTCCCCTGCTTTTACCTTTTTGCCGTTTAGAAGTATTTCGCCGTCTTCTATAAGTTTTTTAATCGCCGAACGGGTTTTGCCCGTCTTTTCGCTGACGATTTGGTCAAGCCTTGTTTTTTTGTCGGCGGAAAATTTTATCTTATCCATTATTCTTTTTTCTAAATACCGCATCTTTATCCATAAACAGTAGGAATATAAGTAGCATTATTGCGCCAACGACCAAAAAACTGTCGGCAAGATTGAATATATACGGAAAAATTTCCTTTCTTCCGAAATCGATAATGACGTGAATAAAATCTCTTACGAAAGATTCTTCCGAAAAGTTTATAAGCCTGTCGATTAAATTTCCAACCGCACCGCCTATTATAAACGAAAGCGAAGTTTTAAGCCATTTGCTTTTGTTCTTCGTTAAAAATAAAAGCAAAGTAATTCCGATAACCACTACGACCGTTATTGTTATAAAACATATCGCAAGCGTTTTCGGGCTTATATCGACGTTTGAAAAAACACCCATCATACCGCTCGTGTTTTCGCAGTATTCTAAATTCAAAAAATCGGGTATTATCTCAATGACGTTAGAAAACTCTTCGCCGTTAGATACCGCCGCCATAACGAATTTACTTATTTGGTCGATTAAGATTATACCGAGAACGATTATCGCATAAACCATTATTTTTTGTCCCCACTTCTGAATTTTTCTATCATTGAAGTTTTAACGGCGTAAAGTTCGTCGGATAAATCGACTTTGTAGATGTGCGGTTGGTCGAGTCTTAAATACTCTTCCCAAAAAGTTTCTTCTTCTTTCTTCGCATACGAAGATATTTCTTTTACGATAGGCATTTTATAGACGAGTTTTCCGTTTTCTATGATTTTTACGGGCAACTCTTTTACGGTGTAATTTTCAAAAGTTATACTTTTCCATCTCTCGACGGGGTGATAAACCGTTAAGGGCTTTGAAAAATCTATCTTCTCGCTACGGAGTGCGATTAAATCGGCTTCCGCTTTATTTGTCGAGTTATCGTAAATTCTATATATAGTCTTAAATCCGGGGTTGGTTATCTTTGCGGACGTTTCGGATATTTTGATTTTCGGAATAATCTTTCCGTTTTCTTCTATCCCCGCAAGTTTATATACTCCGCCGAGCGACGGCATATCCGCACTCGTGATAAGTTTAGTGCCTATTCCCCAACTGTTGATTTTTGCGCCTTGGTTTTTCAAACTCACGACGAGTTTTTCGTCTAAATCTCCCGATGCGCAAATTATCGTATTTTCGTATCCTGCGTCGTCAAGCATTTTTCTCGCTTGCTTGGTTAAATACGCTATATCGCCCGAATCTATCCTTATCCCCAAAGGTTCGTGTCCGCTTTTTCGAAGTTCGTCGAAAACCTTTATGGCGTTAGGCACACCGCTTTTTAATACGTCGTAAGTATCGACTAAAAGCAACGTTGCGTCGGGGTAGGTTTTGGCGTAAGCCTTGAAGGCGTCGTATTCGGTCGGGAAACTCATAACGAAACTGTGGGCGTGCGTTCCCGCAACGGGGATATCGAACATTTGTCCCGCCAAAACGTTGGAAGTCGAAGTGCAACCGCCGATAACCGACGCTCTCGAACCGTATATTCCCGCATCCGGTCCTTGCGCCCTTCGAAGTCCGAATTCCATTACCGTATCGCCTTTCGCTTGATGACAAATCTTTGCCGCTTTGCTTGCGATAAGCGTTTGATGGTTTATAATATTTAATACCGCCGTTTCGATAAGTTGCGCTTCGATTATCGGCGCTTTTACGGTAAATATCGGCTCACTCGGAAAGACGTAAGTCCCTTCGGGTACTGCATATACGTCGCCCGTAAATTTAAGGTCTTTAAGATACGCTAAAAATCTATCGTCGAAAAGACGCAACGATTTAAGATAGTCTATTTCCTCTTCGCCGAATTTTAAGTTGGTTATATAGTCGACGACTTGTTCAAGTCCTGCGGAGATAGAATAAGTTATAAGTTCGTTTTGACGAAAAAACACGTCGAATACCGCCACTTCCGATTGCTTGCCTTCTAAAAAGTAGCCGTTCATCATCGTCAATTCGTATAGGTCGGTAAGTAAAGTCAAATTTCTTTTTTCCATATCAGTCTTTTTTAGAATAGTCCTTTAATTTCGGTAATGGTTTAGCGTCTTCTTCGGCACGCTTTTCTAATTTTTCTTTTCTTGCGTCGTCGAACGATTTATAGTTTTCTTCGTCCTTGGCTCTTTTAACCGACAATCTGTCGGCAAAGAAAAATACCGCCGAAAGTATAGAAAAGAAGTAAAACGCAAATGCGACTAAAATTATTATCGCAACGTTAATCTTTAACAATATAAGGTTGAATATAAGCCCTATCCCTAAAAGAATTACGCCGACTGCCGTTTCGTATCCGCCTTTTCCTATAAAACCGTAAACGGTAAATACAAGGCCGAGTCCGTAAGACAAAACGGTTATGCAAAGCAAAAACGGGCTCACGTCGAACACGTTGTAAAATGCAAGTATAAAACAAGCAACCGACGATAAAACTACCGCCATTGCAAATAGTACAGAACCTTTCAATAATCTTTTATTCATATTATTTATTCTCCTTTTCCCCTTTGAAAATCAAACCGTCTTTTTTGAGTTTTAATACTATATATGTTCCCGAACATATCATTAAAAGTATAGATACGACCACCATACCCCTTATCCCTTGTATGCCGAATAACGGTAAGTTAAATTCGGATTGACGGAAGGTTTCGAGTATGCCACGGATAAGCCCGTAAGAAAACAAATACGCCGCAGCAAAGTAGCCGTTGCTTTTCCCTTTGTATTTAAGCATTAAGGTATATAGCGTTATAAAGACGATTAAGTTCAAAAACCCTTCGTATAGAAAAAGCGCTTGATACCATTTGCCCGGCGTTCCTATCTCTACGCCGACGGGGAAAAATTGAAATTTGGGGTTGGTTATCTCTTGTCCGTAAACTTCTTGGTTAAAGAAGTTGCCCCATCTTCCGATAAGTTGTCCAAGCGGAAGCAACGTTCCGCCGAAGTCCATAACTTTTCCTATCGGTACTTTGTGTATTTTACAAGCGATTATAATTCCTATCGCACCGCCTAAAACTCCGCCGTATATCGCAAGTCCGCCGTCCCTTATGCTTATCGCCGCCTTAAAAAAGCCTTCGGGTGCGTCGATGAATTCGTCGAGTGCAAACAAGACGTACCAAACTCTCGACATTATGACCGCTATCGGCACTATACATATCATAAGGTCTAAAATAAAATCGGGTTTTTCGCCACGCTTTTTGAAAAGCGGTACTGCAAAGATACAACAAGCGATTATCCCAAAAACTATAGCCATACCGTAAAAATATACGGGAAATTCTTCGCCGAATAAATTTAAGGTTATGTGGTTGTCGTAAAATTTTCCGCCGAAAATAAACTCGCCGGCGTTAAGTAAGTTAAAATTCATATAATTTCACCTTTCGTTTTTTTTATTTTAACATATTCGAAGGCAAAATACAATGTTTTTTTTAACTTTGTTAAAAAGAGTAAAAAAATAGCCTTAACCGAATATTTCGGTTAAGGCTGAAGTTATACCGTTTTTGCCATTTCTTCGTCTAATTCTTGAAAATTGTTGTTAAATTCGTACTCAATATCGAAGTTTTCGGCGTTTTCGTAAGCCGACAGTTTGCATATCGACACTTCGTAAGCCGTCAACGTTTTCGATTCTTCTTCGGAAAGTTTTTTGACGTATTCTCTGCTTTGTATTCTTCCCGCAATCGCAAGTTTGTCGCCGACTTGCAAATTTTTAACGAATCGTGCGTTCCTCCCCCACGCTATACACGGAATATAGTCGGACTTATTGTACGCCCTGTTTACCGCAATTAGTACGTCTGCTATCTCTCTCGAAAAGGGCGTCGTTCTATATACGGGCGGTTTACAAATGTAGCCTTGTAAAACTATGTTGTTGGGATTTTTTGCACCGTCGCCGTCTAAAAGTTCTCTAATGAAAACGGTAAGCATAAGTTTGCTTTTGCCGTCCACCAACTTGTTATAACTTCTAAACTGTCCTATCGCGCTAATTGTCGAACCCACGCTTATATCGTGGCTTTCGATTATCCGCTCGGATAAAGTTATCGGAATAATATCCGCTTGCCCCGAAAGTCTGTTGACTTTCACTTCGGTATCGTAAAATCCTTCTCCGCAAACTTCGTGAGAGTATCTCGCTTCGCTTACGATTTCACCTTTTAGAAATACCTTGTTGTTTTGTTTTTCATCGTTCATCATAAAATTTCTCCTTAAATTCAATGAATTAAATTCATTTTAATCGTTTAATTTTTGACTGCCGTTTGGTAGAACGGTATAGTTTTCTTTATAAATAAGTCGGCTTATAGGTTGAAATTCGTACCCTTTTTTCTGTAAGGCCGTAAAAATAAGTGGCAATGCTTCCAAGGTGTGAAGCCCGTTGTTATGACAAAGTATTATCGAACCGCCTTTGACTTTTTCTATCACTCTCTCGGCAATTTTTTGGGCGGATAAATCTTTCCAATCTAAACTGTCGACGTCCCATTGTATAGTGTATAGCCCCATATCTTTTGCCGTTTTTATCACCCTGTCGTCGTAGTCGCCGAAAGGCGCTCTGAAAAGTTCCACCTTTATATTCGTAATACTTTCTATCGCCTTTTTAGAAGACGAAAGTTCTTCGGCGATTTTATCGCTATTCAACTTACTCATATTGGGGTGAGTTTTAGAGTGCGTGCCTATCTCGTGTCCACGGGATACTATCTCTTTTACGAGTTCGGGATATTTCTCCACCCAAAACTCGACGCAAAAGAAAGTGCATTTGACGTTATAAAAATCGAGTGCGTCCAAAATTTTCAAGGTATATTCGTCGCTCCACGCACAGTCGAAGGATATCGCTATCTCTTTTTCTTTGCCGTCAACTCTATATATGGGTATTTGCCTTCTATTCGTATTAGCCGTATAAACGGTGTAATATCCCGTCGTTTTCAAGACGACGGAAAGAAGGATAATAACCGCTATAATAACGCTTGAAAATACGACTTTCTTTTTTTGGAAGTTGCTCATTTATCATACACCCCGATTTTTAATTAAAAACGACAAAATTAAGAGATTTTTGCCCCTTTTTGTCGTTTTCGACTACCCTTAATATATGCGTGCGAAATTACTATTATTATCCCTATAAAATTTTTTGAAAAAATAACGTTAAAACAATTGACATATTTTGGCGATATTTATATAATGTGTTTAGTTTTATTAAACTTTTTGTTTATATTCCCTAAATCTTGTAAACCAAAAGTTTAGTAAAAGTAAGGAGAGTTATGGAATTCGGAAACAAAATTAAGGAATTACGACTGCAAAACGGTCTGACGCAAGAAGAACTTGCGGAACGATGCGAACTCACGAAAGGATACATAAGTCAACTCGAAAACGAACTTACGAGTCCGTCGATTGCGACGTTTATGGATATACTTTCGGCACTCGGCACGAGTGCAAAAGAGTTTTTCAGCGACGTTGAAGAAGAAAAAGTCGTCTTCGGCGAAAACGACTTTATCGAAAAGGACACGGGGGCTATGATATTAAATTGGTTAGTCCCGAACGCACAAAAGAATATGCTTGAACCGACTATGGTCGAACTTATGCCTAAAAAGTTTACCGAACCCGACGTCCCACACGAAGGCGAAGAATTCGGTTTCGTTTTAAGCGGGGCGATAATCGTCCATATAGGAAACAAAAAATACAAGTGTCAAAAAGGGGAAAGTTTCTACTTTACTTCGAGTAAAACGCACTTTATCGAAAACCCAACGAACAGCGTGGCGAAATTCATTTGGATTTCGACTCCGCCGACGTTTTAATATATAAATTCACGAACGGAGAAAACGAAAATGCATAAAAATGGAAAAATAATTGAACTTATCAACGTAAAAAAAGTCTATGAAAACACAGAAGCCGTAAAAGATTTGAACTTCTATATAGGAAAAGGAGAGTTCATTACGCTTTTGGGACCTTCGGGTTGCGGTAAATCGACGACGCTTCGTTTAATTGCCGGATTCGAACTTCCGACCGAAGGTAGAATTTTGTTAAACGGAAAAGATATAACCGACCTTCCGCCATACGAAAGACCGGTCAACACCGTTTTTCAACGCTACGCCTTATTCCCACACTTAAACGTTTACGACAATATCGCTTTCGGACTTAAACTTCAACGCTATAAAAACACCTACGAAAAAGACGGTAAGACAATAACCAAAATCGAAAAATTATCGAAAGCCGAAATAGATAAAAAGGTTTCGAAAGTTTTGAAACTCGTAGATTTGGAAGGATACGAAAAAAGAGACGTCTCTACCCTTTCAGGCGGTCAACAACAACGTATTGCTATTGCAAGGGCGATAGTAAACGAACCGCAAATTCTTTTACTCGACGAACCTTTGGGCGCACTCGACTTGAAGATGAGAAAGGATATGCAATTAGAACTTAAAGCAATGCACGAAAAACTCGGCATTACCTTTATCTACGTTACGCACGACCAAGAAGAAGCGTTAACGATGAGCGATACCATAATCGTTATGAAAGACGGAACTGTTCAACAAATAGGCACTCCGAAAGGTATTTATAACGAGCCCAAAAACGCCTTCGTTGCCGACTTTATAGGCGAAAGCAACATTTATTCGGGATTTATGACGGGCGACAAAAAGGTTAAATTCTTAGGCAAAGAATTCGAATGCGTTGACGACTTCCCGCTTAACAGTTCGGTTGACGTCGTAGTTCGTCCCGAAGACGTCGTATTGTCAGACGAAGGAAAAGGCGCCGTTGACGGCACTATTATCTCGTCGATTTTCAAGGGCGTTCACTACGAAATGACGATGTCCGTCGGTAAAAGCGAAGTGCTTATTCAAGACACCGTAGAAAGAAAGGTCGGAGAAAAGTGTTCGATAACGATAAGTCCCGACAATATTCATATTATGGAAAAGTCAATCACCGTAAACCGCTACGACGGGTATATCACGAAGAAAAACACCGTTTGTTTTGCGGGTGGAGAATTCGAGTGCGACGTCACTCAACTTTACGCAGGTTCGCATCTTGACGATGACGGATATTTAATTACGACAAGCGGAGAAAAGTTAGATTTGACCGACACCGACGTCGTTGCGGAAGTCGACCTTAAACACATCGAGATTTTAGACGACGAAGAGGGCGTTATCGCCGGCAATATCGTTCAAATAGTTTATAAGGGCGACCACTATCAAGTAGTAATCAGAACGGACGAAGAAGAAGACTTCGTTTGCGATACCGAATATGCGTGGAACGTCAACGACAGAGTTTCGGTAAGCGTTCCGAAAGGCCACATCAAATTAAAATTAAAGGCGGTACAAAAAAATGACCGCACTTAAATTTTCGAGAAAGCAATTAGGTATACCCTACGGGCTTTTTATGGCTTTATTCGTAGTCTTTCCATTGCTTTTGATTATCTATTACGCTTTTACGGGCGAAGACGGAAGATTGACCATTCAAAATTTTATCGACTTCTTTACGTCTAACGCTAACCTAACCGCACTCTTTTTAAGTTTCGGGCTTGCTATTTTAACCACGCTTTGCTGTATTGTACTTGCTTACCCCCTCGCTTATATTTTGGCGAGAACGAACTTAAACAAAAACGGCATTACCCTTTTAATCATTATTCTTCCTATGTGGATAAATTTCGTTTTAAGAACTGCCGCCATGAAAGAACTTTTCTATATGATTCATATGTTCGACTCAAATAAAAATTCTTTCATAAACACCTTGATAGGTATGATTTACGACTATTTACCGTTTGCGATTTTGCCTATCTACACCGTACTTCAAAAACTCGACAAAAACATTTTGGAAGCGTCCGAAGACCTTGGCGCAAAACCTCTTCAAACGCTTGTAAAAGTGACTATGCCCCTATCTATGCCGGGAATTATAAGTGCAATAACTATGGTACTTCTTCCGACGACTACGAGCTACGTTATCTCGGATACTATGGGAAACGGCAACATAACGATTATCGGAAAACTTATAGAAAATCAATTCAGCGTTATGTATAACTGGCATATGGGTTCGGCAATTGCTATGATACTTTTGGTGTTTATATTTGTCACGATGTTAGTGTCTGGAAAATTCTCAGACGACGAGGACCTTCAAGGAGGTAGATTATGGTAAAAAAGATTTTACAAAGGGGATATCTTTACTTAATAATCGCCTTTTTATACGCACCTATTTTGCTACTTCTCGTTTACAGTTTCAACAACTCGCAAGTTATAGGAGCGTGGTCGGACACTTGGTCGCTTGACCTATACAAACAACTCTTTTCAAGCGAAGAACTTATGGACACCGTTTGGAACACTTTGATTTTAGCCTTCGTCGCAAGCACTCTATCGACTGTTTTAGGAACTATGGGTGCAATCGGTATGTTCTATTCCAAAAAGAAAACGAGAAATGTCCTTAACTTCTCTACTCAAATTCCCGTAATCAACGCCGAAATAGTTACTGCGATTTCAACCGCACTCGTTTGCACGATGTTTACTTTCGGCAGAACTTACCTTTCGCTTTTGATAGGTCATATCGTTTTAACCTTCCCGTTCGTCGTTTTGAACGTAACTCCGAAGTTAAAACAAATGGATAACAATTTATACGAAGCGGCACTCGACCTTGGTGCAACGCCGACTCAAGCGCTTTTCAAGGCGGTCGTTCCCGAAATTCTCCCCGGTATTTTCTCGGGATTTTTGATTGCGACCACCTTATCGCTTGACGATTATATAGTGACTACGTTTACAAAGCCCGCAACCTTCGAAACGATATCCACTTACGTTTTCGACGCTTATGCAAAAGGCGGAAGGTCGGCGGATATTCCCGCCCTTCGTGCGCTTTCGTCGATTATATTTGCAGTAATTATTTTAGTCGTTTTAGTTCGTTTCTTTATCTCGAACAAAAAGGCAAAGGAGAATAAATAATGAAAAGATTTTTATCGGTTTTACTTTGTGCGGTTTTGCTTTCTTTATCTATTCCCGCCCTTTCGTCCTGCAATAAAGAAGACGTTTTAACCCTTAACGTTTATAACTGGGAAGATTATATCGCTTGTGAAGACTACGATATGGTTGCCGAGTTTGAAAAGTATTACGAAGAAACGTACGGCAAAAAAGTCGTCGTAAATTATTCTACTTTCGGCACTTGCGAGAATATGTACAACGAACTTCAACTCACGAAGAAAAAAGACGGAACATATTCTTACGACCTCGTTTGCCCTTCCGATTATATGATTCAAAAAATGATTAAGGAAGATATGTTAGAGCCTTTCGACTTAAACGACGACGGTTCGTATTCTAAAATCACCAACTATAACGACAACGTCGCCGACTTTATTTTGGACCTTTTTACGTCAAGTGGGGACGAAGGCAAAGAGTGGTATAAATACGCAACTTGCTATAACTGGGGAACTATGGGATTTACTTATAACCCCAACCCTACCGACGATATTGACTTAACCGAAGCCGTTAAACATTGGAACGTCGCCGTAAACGAAGATTATAAAAATAAAATCACGATAAAAGACAGCGTTAGAGATACTTATATCTTGGCTATCGGCGGTGCTTACGAAGACAGACTAACCGCCCTTGATAAAAACGCCGAAGACTATACGGAACAGTTAAACGCCATATTCAACGACTTTTCGGAAACCGCACTTAAAGACACGGGCGACTTTTTAATGAAAGTTAAAGAGAATATTTACGGCTTTGAAGTAGATAGCGGAAAAATCGATATGGCGACCGGAAAACTTTGGATAAACCTTGCGTGGAGCGGAGATTCGGTTTACGCAATGGACATCGCCGAAGAATCGGGTACTTATCTCGAATATTACGTCCCCGAAGAAGGAAGTAATATTTTCTTCGACGGTTGGGTTATGCCAAAGGGTGCGAATACCGACCTTGCGCAAGAGTTTTTGAACTTTATGTACCGTGAAGACAACGCTATCGAAAATCTCGATTATATTTGTTATTCGTCGCCCATCGTCGGCGAAGACGTATTCTCGTACGTTTGCGAAAACTACGGATTGACTACTTTCTATGAAGGCGAAGAAGTTTACGTCGGAGATATTATAGGCGACGACTATACGGAAGATACGTTCGTCGTCGAATACGAAGACGGTACGACCGAAGAAGTTCCTATAATTAAATATTCAGTCAAAGATTTCTTCGGCGACCATATCGAAGGAGACGGAATAATTTATACCGATAACGAATTACGCCAACTCGGAACTATGTATCCGACCGCCGAAATCAGAAAACGTTGTATCGTTATGGGGCATATAGAAGGACAAGAACTTAAAAACCTTAACAATATGTGGGACAGCATTAAAGTCGGTAAAATGTCGCCTACGCTTATGATAGTTATAGTCGCCGTTTTCGTGGCGATAGTTGTTTTAATAGCCGTTCTCCACTTCTTAAACAAGAAGGGACTTTTGAAAGTCGAACGCAAGAAAAATTACGGAAAACTAATTAAAAGCGAAAAGATTTAACGAATAAAAAAACGGCTTACGGAAATTCCGTAAGCCGTTTTTTTCGTTAAAAAATATTTTCTCCGTTTCGCAAATTTTAATATTGACAATTTTTGCGAAATGACAACGATTATTTTTTTATATATTTGTAATAACAGTCTTTACATATATCCTTTTTCGGGGGTTTTTCTTTTTTACATAAGCATACCGCACATAAAATCACGGCGGTGATTAAACAAGTGTTTTTCATAAGCGTATCTTCCAAGTGTGGCTACTATATTATACGCTAACAGAAAAAATTATGTTTACTTAAACACGAAAAATTTTCTACCCAAATAATTCCATACCAAAACGGTAGAAGTCATTACGGCTTTCATTATCCACCATCTTATTTCTTCGCCTAAAAATTTGTCGAAGGAAAAAATATAGACGGTAGGCAAAAATTTAAGTCCTAAATTCATACCTATTTCGGTAATTATAAGCCCGACTAACCCTATAAGCGAAAAGATTAAAAACGACTTTTTCGAACGGCTTTTCTTTTTATCCTTTACCGCTAAAAAAACGAAGAGAACGGATAGCGTCCAGTTTATTAAAAGCCCGACCAAAAAACCGAATGCGGTCGATAAGACAAGCGACGGCGTTTTGCCTATTATACTCGGCGGAAGTAGTCTGTTATAAAACAAATACGCCGTAAAATAGTCGAATAACGTCGCTATAGCCCCGACAATTAAAAATCTTATTATTTCAAAAAACAGTTCTTTTTTAGTTTGTTCCATATCAAATACAAGTTAAATAAAACAAGGTCGTAGTTATCAAGAAAAGTCCGTTTGATATTATTATCGCCTTATCTATTCCCTTAAATCTTTCTTTGTTTTCAAAGTATTCGTGCAGTTTTCCGTAAACGATTGCAAGCCCTAAAATCAAAGGCATTAGGTACCGAAAATCCATAGTGCAAGCGTACGGCATCTTTATATAAAAATACACTTCCGAACCTATTTGCGACAATATCAAAAGTAGAATAAACAAAAACTCTTTTAACTTCTCGCCCTTTAAGTTTTTGTACTCTTTGTCTTGAATAAAAACGACGAGTCTTATAATCGTCGCAATCAAAAGCACGGCTAAAGTTATATATCCGAAAACTATTCCGACAAGCGCAAAACTTTGTCCCCTACTATAAGTAAATTCACCGAAAATCGACGTCCTTAAACAATAGTTTATTATGTTATAGTTATTCGACAGTCCCGTACTTGAAGTGAAAGGTCTGCAAAATACGGTCGCAAAATACTCGTTTTTGTCAAACGCAACTATAAATCTCGAAATAAAAGAGTGATTTGAAGTCGAAAGCGCAGGATTTAGATTTGAGAACACGAACCCGAAAGGTTGGTCGAACTTAATCTTCGCATAGACTTGAAACCACAACCCTATAGGCGCACATATACATAAAAACAAAACGTATTTAAGGGATAAAACCGCCACCGCCTTAAAGTTGTTTTTCTTTGCGACTTCTACAATAAACTCGTAGATAAATATTACCGCTATCGGCAAACACACCGTTGCGGACGACAGTTTACTCATCATTCCGAGTCCCAAAAATAATGCGGTGAGTAAAATATCTAAAAGTGATTTGCCACGTCTTTCCCATTTTAGCGCATAGTATATCGCCAAAATTCCAAAGGTATAAGACAAACCGTCGTTATTAAGCATTCCCGCAAACTGAATATGCCTTGGAAAGAGTGAAACGAACAGGGTAAGAAAAATCACCGTTTTGTCCTTAAACCCAAAAAGTTTGATAATTTTGACTAAAACCCTTAATGTTATAACCGAATATAAAACGGTTAAAATTTGACAAGACGAATATAAGGCGTATTGCCACTCCGAATAAACGGGAACTCCGTTAGAAACGTAAGTCGGAATCCCCGCACTTAAACACGACGGAAAAGTGCCGTTTAAGAAAAACACTTTATCGATAAACGTTTGAAGATTTGCGGTTAAACTCATAAAGCCCGCTTGCAAAATTGCGTTTAAGGGCGGGTGGTAAAACTGATAGTCGTTAGTGGACGGAAGTTCGCCCGTAGAATAGATATTCCAAGCGTATGAAAAATGCCCCGAACCCGCACGGTTAAAAGTGTCTTGTTGACGGACGCTTGCAGGGGTGTAAAGCATATACGAAAGCCTTAATATATACCCTAAAAGACAAATTGCGCCTATCCACCTTTCAGTCGTCATTTTGCCGTTTTTGTTTTGTATCCATAGGTATAGGGCGATAAACGTTATAATTAGGTAGGTTATCGATTGAATAAGTACGCCGTCGCCGTAAAACTCGTATCTCGGTTTGAAAACGTAGAAACATACAGTCGTTATCAAAAAAACCGCAAGGTAGAAAAGGATAGTTTTTAATATTTCTTTACGTTTAGTCATTTTTCTTCGTGATACTCCTTTTCGGTATTTACCTTCCAGACGTTAGACTTGTCCTTGTCGCCACTTATTATATTTTTGACCGCTTGCATAGCGGTTGCCATAGAGTGATCCATATTGTTATATCTGTGTTGACCGTTTCTGCCTATGCAGTAAAGATTGTCGATACCGTCCAAAAAGTTCTTGACCTTATCGAAAGACGCATAACTTCCGAAGTATGCGGGGTAAGCCTTTTTGACCTTTATCATAGTGCCGTCCAAGACGTTTTCCTTGCCGTCGATTACGCCTATTTTAATAAGTTCGTCTATCGCAAAGGATATAAACTCGTCTTTTTCTTTTTTCCAAAGTTCGTCCCCTTCGGTACAAAAATATTCAAGACCTATCCACACCGTTTCTTCGGGGTTTTTGACCATATACGGCGACCAGTTGTTGAAAATTTGTATTCTCCCTAATTTTACGTCCTTTTCTTGAACGTATATCCAGCAATCAGGGACGATATTCGAAAGCGTCTTTAATTTAGTTTTGTTTTTTACCTTTAATTTATCGACCAAAAGTCCGACGGTTATAAAATCTCTATACGGAAGATTTGTCGCCACAGAGTAAACTTCTTTTCCCGACTTCTCTTCGCCGATGGCGGTTATTAAGTCCTTTATCGCCATTGACGATAAAAAGATATCGGCTTTAACTTCTTGCGTCGTATCTCCGCATTTTACGATTACCGAGTTTATTTTATCGCCTGAAAAATTTATTTTTTCAACGGTCGAATTAAATCTTATTTCTCCGCCGAGTTTTTTAATCTCGTCCGCCATAACTTGATAAAACTGCCCCGGTCCGAATTTCGGATAGTAAAAACTTTCTATTAAACTCGTTTCGACTTTATCGCTGTTTTTGGTAAAAGGTCTTGTTATAGCGTTTTTAATCGCAGTTTTAACAGACAACCCTTTAACCCTTTGCGCACCCCAGTCCGCCGAAATTTCAGACGGATGTACGCCCCAAAGTTTTTCGGTGTAGTCTTCGAAAAACATTGAGTATAAGGGTTTTCCAAATCTGTTTATATAAAAGTTTTCAAGACTCGTTTCGTCCTTTTTTATAATGCAACTTTTTAAGTACCCGAAACCCGATTTAACCGTCCTTATAAGCCCCATATTCGCAAAGGTTTGGAATTTTAAGGATATCGGATAATCGAAAAATTTACGCAAAAATAAAATTCTCGATACTCTGCTTCTAATTAGCATAACCCTATTGCTTTCTTCGGGATTCGGTCCGCCTTGACTTAACTTTACTTCTCTATTTAATACTTTATCGTCGTAAGAAGGGCTACCTTGAAGTGGCAAAAGTTTTGTCCAAAGGTCAACGACTTCTTTGTCTTTGGAAAAAAACCTGTGTCCGCCGATATCCATACGGTTGCCCATATATTCCGCCGTGCGTGAGATACCGCCGACGAAGTTCTCGCTTTCTATAATTACGGGCGTTATATCGTCGCATTTAGTTAAAAGTTCGTAAGCGGCGGTAAGCCCCGCAGGACCTGCGCCTATAATTAAAGCAGTTTGTTTCATAATTTCTCCGTTTATTATATTATACCACTTTATACCTTTCTTGTAAAGGTATAAAAAGGGCGTTTCGGGAACTTCCCGAAACGCCCGAGTTTAGTCTTAAATAAAATGCAATAAATCGACTAAAATCGCAAAACCTAAAATAAATACGAACCCGACGGCGTGTATAACCGCTTCCACTTTTCTGTTTACGGGTTTACCCCTAACCCACTCGATTATGCAAAAGAGAACTCTCGAACCGTCGAGTGCGGGTATCGGCAAAAGATTGAAAACCGCAAGGTTTACGCCGATAAACGCCATAATCTCCAAAAGATAACTAAATCCATAACTTATAATTTCACTCGTTTGCGATATGGTGGTAATCGTTCCGCCCATAGCGTTTAACCCTATTTTGCCGGTTATAAGTTCGCCGAGTGAACGGAGTACCACGCCACCTATTTTTACCGAATAGGCAAAGGAATGTCCTAAACTTTTGAAAAAGCCGAATTTATGATAATCGCCGATTAAGTAAAAATAACTTCCGTTATACGAAACGCCGAAATAGTCCAAAACTTCGTCTTGGTCGGTCTTGTCGATTTTATCCCACTCGTCGTCTAAAATTATCTTGACCGCACTTATCTCCGTCCTATCGCCCCTTGACAAAAAGACTATTATATTATCCCCTTTTTTCGTGCCTTCTAATTCGCTTAAAAAGGTCTTGGGCGAAGATATAAAATTGAGTTCGTCGACTTTATCTATATCATAGTCGTCGCCTATAAAGACGTTTCTTATAAAATCGCCGTCCCTTGCGGTTAGGCGGTTGCCGTCTTTTGCAAAAACTTGCATTACCGAAGCAACGCCGAGTGCCTTATACGTTTCGGCAACTTCAAGCATACTGTCCGTTTCGGTATCGTGCTGTAAAACTATTTCCCTGTTTTGCAAATTACCGTCTTTATCTATGACTTCCAAACTTACCTTTTCGCCTGCCTTCGTACCGTTTAAGGCGGTCAATAGGTCGGTTGTTAAGTATATTCCCGTCTTTTTACCGTCGGCGGTAATCGATACTATAAGGTCGCCGTTTTCAAGTCCTTGTTCGGTAGAATATCTTACCGACGGCGTATAAAATTTTGCGCCCGTTAGCGACTGACCGTAAACGCCGAAAGTAATCATTATAACGACGAGTGCCAAAAGATAATTCATTAACGCCCCTGCGATTAAAACGAGTATCCTTTGCCACGGCTTTTTCTTGTTGAAACAATTATCCGTCGCCCCTTCTTCGTCTTCACCTTCGAAAGCACAGTAGCCACCAAGCGGTAAAAGTCGTATAGAAAAAATCTCGCCGTTTTTCTTCTTCTTTTTATATATCGCAGGTCCCATACCTATCGAAAATTCGTTTATTTGAAATTTGAAAATTTTGCCCACGATATAATGACCGAACTCGTGAACGGTTATCATTACCATTAAAACGAGTACGGCAAGCAATATATAAAAAATCTTTTGAATTTGAACAGGCATTAATAAATTATAAAGCACCTAATTTCTCTCCGTAATACTTATTTGCAAGTTCTCTCGATATCTTGTCTGTCTCTTCTAAACTGTCTTCGCTGACCTTTACCCTTTCTATATTGCCTAAAACGTAAGAAATTATATCCGCTATGTCGTAAAATTTTATCTTATCTTGCAAATATAATTTAACCGCTTCTTCATTTGCACCGTTCATAGCGCAAGGGAAGTTATCACCCATTTCGTAAGATTTAAGCGCAAGGGAAAAACACGGAAATTTTTCTTCGTCGATTTTATCGAAGTGCAACGTCTTGCCGATAAGGTCAAGGGCGGGAATACCCGTATATAATCTTTCGGGATAGGTCAAGGCAAGTTGGATAGGAAGTTCCATAGACGGAACGCCCATTTGTCCCATTATTGCACCGTCGTCAAATTCAACCAAAGAGTGAACTATGCTTTCTTTATGTACGACGGCTTGAACTTTTTCAAGCGGTGCGTTATAAAGCCTGCACGCTTCGATAACTTCAAGTCCTTTATTTAATAACGTCGCACAGTCTATCGTGATTTTCTTGCCCATTTGCCAGTTGGGGTGTTTAAGTGCGTCCGACGCTTTTAACTTTTCGATTTCTTCTTTTTTATAATCTCTAAAAGCACCGCCCGACGCCGTTAATATAAGTTTTTTGAACTTTGCGTTTAAGTTAAAATTCAAACATTGAAAAATCGCAGAGTGTTCGCTATCGACGGGAATTAAATCTAAGTTGCCGTCTTTGACCATTTTCATTACGAGTTCTCCCCCCGCAACCAAACTCTCTTTATTCGCAAGTGCGACTTTCTTTTTGAGTTTTAAGGCTTCAAGCGTCGGATTAAGTCCCGCAAAACCCGAAATGGCAACGAATACCATATCCACGTTCTCATCGGCAATAGCGTGCATATTTGCGCTTTTACCGCAATATAAGGTCGTTTCGTAAGGCACGCACTTAATTAAAGTTGCGTTTTCAGAATTTATAAGTCCTGCGATTTTCGGCTTGAACTCGTTTATTTGGCTTTCGAAAAGTTCGGCGTTTCCAAACGCCGTCATCGAAACGATTTGAAATTTGTCACTATGGCGACGGACAGTAGATAAAACTTGCCTACCTATCGAACCCGTACTCCCAAGCAATGCGATTTTTAACATTTTCTTTTCCTTTGAAAATAGGGAGTTTTCACTCCCTACTAATGTATTTTATATTTTAGATAAATATCACAACCAAAGAAATAAATAAGCGATAAAGGCGTAAACGGGACCTGCCATCATAAACCCGTCGATTCTGTCTAACATACCGCCGTGTCCGGGGATAAGATTGGAAAAATCCTTCAGTCCGAGCATACGTTTGACCATAGATTCGGCAAGATCTCCGATCTGTCCCATCGTAGAGGCAGCAAAGCCGGTCAGGATGCATAGCCAAATCGGTATGGCATCACAGCAGTTCGGAATACTCTTCACAAGGGCACCGGACAGAGCACCGGCCACCGCTCCGCAGATACAGCCCTCCACCGTCTTTTTAGGGCTGATATCGGGAGCCACTTTATGTTTTCCGAATTT
>JAZRYO010000234.1:0-5171 GCA_045600785.1 Christensenellaceae bacterium
ATATATTTGGATACCGACGTTGAACTTATTAAGCCTATCGACGAATTTTTGGGAGAGAGTTTTACGGCGTTTGAATCGGACAGGTTAGCCCCGGGGCTTATCTATGCTTGTAAAAAAGGGGATATACACGCCTATAACTTAATGAAAGAATACGAAAGCGATAAATTCGTTTTAGAAAACGGTGAGATAAACGAAAGAACGGTATGCGTTAGGGCGACCGACGAATTCAAAAAATACGGACTTATAGAAAACGGCGAAACTCAAAAAGTCGATAATTATATGATTTATTCCCCAAAATATTTTAACCCGTACGACTTGGATACGGGTAGAATAGTAATATCCGACGAAACGGTGTCGATACATCACTATGCGTCGAGTTGGGTTGACGGATACAGTAAGTTCAGGGGGAAAATTTACCAAATGATTTGCAGAATTTTCGGCAAGAAATTTACCGAGAAATTACGAAAGATTGTAGGAAGACGGTAATATGAATAAACTACTTCAAAAATGGCGGGAAATGACTCCGGCTGCAAAGTCGGCGATTGCGTTCACTTTATCGTCTTTTATCATAAAGGGAATAACCTTTTTAACGACTCCCGTCTTTACGAGAATATTAAACCAAGAACAGTTCGGCGTAATATCGCTATTTAATTCTTGGCAAACGATAATCGAAGTTATCGCCCTTTTGGGACTTACGTCCGCAGGGGTATTTAACGTCGGCTTAAACGACTATAAAAATAAGCGTGGCGAGTATATATCTTCGATACTCGGACTTTGTAATTTAATTACGGTAATAGTATTCGGCGTTATTTTCGTACTTAAAATCTTTTTCGGCGAAGACTTTATTTTGCCGACGCACCTACTTATCGTAATGATGATAAACTTTATATTCAGTCCCGCACAAACCTTTTGGATTACAAGACAGCGGTACGAATATAAATATAAAGCGGCGTTTTTGGTATCGGTATTTTCTTCTTTAATATCCCAAGGCGTTTCGGCGCTTGCCGTACTTTTATTGACTAATGCCGACGGCAGTTCGGTCAAAATTTGGACGGGAAATTTAACTTATCTTTTATTTGAAATTCCGATATACGTCCTTTTGCTTATTCAAGGCAGAAAGTTTATCAATTTTAAGATTTGGAAACAAGTTTTAGTTTTTGCAATTCCTTTAATACCCCATTATCTTGCCCAGCACGTTATGGCGGGTGCGGATAGAATAATGATTGAAGGCTTGCGAGATAACGGTCTTAAAGAAGTTGCGATATATTCTATCGTTGCGAATATAGGTTCTATAGCGACAATACTTTGGTCGGCGGTAAATGCGTCTTACGTTCCGTACGCTTTCGAAAAACTCAACGAGAAAAATTATAAAGATATGAATAAGACGATTGTTCCGCTACTTTTAGTATATGGGATAATGTGTATAGGCGTATGTTTCGTCGCTCCCGAAGTATTACATATTTTAGGACCTGAAAGTTATCAAGAAGGGGTTTACGCCGTACCGCCGATTGCTGCAGTCGCATTTTTGAACGCACTATATAACGTGTATGCGGATATAGAGTTCTATCATAAAAAGTCGGTCTATATAGCGATATCCACTATCGTATCGGCTTGTATAAACGTAGGACTCAACTATTTGCTTATTCCGTCGTTTGGTTATATCGCTGCGGCATACACTACGCTTATTGCAAACGTCGTTTTGATTTTTATGCACTTTATAGGATACAGAAAGGCAAACGGCGAAAAGGTTTATAACGACTTGTTGTTTTTGATTTTATCCGCAGTCATTATAGGCGGTTGTTTGCTTTGCGAGTTTATTTACGTTAACGACTTTTTCAGATATTTGGTAATAGGACTGATTTTAGCCGTAGTAATAATTCAAAGGAAATATATTTTAGCGATATTAAGGTCGCCAAAAGAAAAGAAGGGAAAATAATATGTTAAGTCCAATGCAGAGTAAACTTTTGGAAATGTTTACCTTCCTTACCGACTTTTTGGAAAAGAACGGATTAAGGTATTATATGATAGGCGGAACGATGCTCGGCGCAGTTCGTCATAAGGGGTTTATTCCGTGGGACGACGATATAGATATTGCGATGCCTATGCCCGACTACCAAAGGGCGATAGATTTACTTAAAACTCCCGTTTCTCATTACGTTATCGAAAGTCCGTCGCAAAAAAGCAAAGATTTCATTTACGGTTTTGCAAAATTCTACGATACCGATACGACGATGACCGAATATGCTAAAAAGACGGTTAAAAGGGGAGTGTTTATAGATATTTTTCCTTTATCGGGACTCGGAAACACCTACGAAGAAGCGGTAAAAAATTATAAGCCGATAGACAGGTTAAACGTTTTGCTTGCAATGAAGGTTTGTAGGGTTAGAAAAGATAGAAAATGGTGGAAGAATTTAGCGGTTATTCTCGGTGGACTTCTTCCGTTAAACGTTAAAAAACTCACGAGAAAAATCGACGAAAAGGTCAAAGAAAAGCCTTTCGACGATTATAACTTCGTTGCAAACACGGTCAGCACTTACCGTCAAAAAGAGATAATGAGTAAGGATATTTTCGGAACGCCTAAAAAATACGAATTTGAAAATATAACGGTGTACGGTCCCGAAAAATACGACGAATACTTAAAAACTCTTTATAACGACTGGACGAAACTTCCCGACGAAGATAAAAGAAAAACGGCACACGATTTTTTAGATATTGATTTAGAAAAATCGTATATGGAGAAATAATGTATTTAGACAAAACGATAAAAATCGGCAAAGGCTGTATATTAGACGTCGAAAAGACCTTAAAAGAGAACGGCATAAGCGGAAAAATCTTATACGTATCCGATTCGGTTGTCGATGGGCTTTACGGCGAAACGGTTAAAAAACAACTTGAAAATATCGGAACGATTAAAGAAGAAATAGTCGATCAAAACACGATAGCATACGCTATGGACGTTGCCGAAAGGTGTATAGCGACCGACGTTTCGTGTATCGTCGGACTCGGTGGCGGTAGAGTTTTGGACGTTTGCAAATATGCGTCTTTCGTATCCAAACGCCCCTATCTTGCCTTGCCGACTACTATGGCAAACGACGGTTTGGCGTCGCCTATTGCGGTACTTAAAAGAAGGGACGGTATTCCGAAAAGTTTAGGTTGTCAAATGCCGACTATGATACTTTTGGATACCGAACTCGTGCTTAAAGGTCCGCTTGCTTTAATCAAGGCGGGAATAGGCGATACGATATCCAACTATATGGCACTTAAAGACTGGGAATTTGCTTGTAAAAAAGGTAAAGACAAAATGAACGGCTACGCATATATGATGAGTCAAACGGCGTTAGACGTTTTAATGAAAACGCAATACGACAGTATTTGTCCCGAGTTTATAGACGTTTTGGCAAATTCTTTGGTACTTTCGGGTATCGCTATGGACTTTGCGGGTAGCAGTAGGCCTGTCAGCGGTTCGGAACATATGTTCAGTCATGCTTTGGACTTTTACGGAAAGATGCAAAACCTTCACGGCGTACAAGTCGCTTTGGGAACGATTGCAACACTTAAACTAATCGGTGAAGATTATAGCGAAGTTCTTAATTACTTAAACAAATTCGAAGTTGACGTAAACCCCAAACACTTAAATATCGATGAAGATACGTTTGTCCTTTGTATGCAAAAGGCAACCGAAATGCGTCCGAACAGATACGCTTATTTATGCGAAATCGACTTATCTTCGGATAGGCTTAAAAAGATATATAACGAACTTATAGAAGAACTTTAAGGAGAAATATGAAAGCACTTATTTTAGCGGCGGGATTCGGTTCAAGGCTTGCACCGTTAACTGATAACTTGCCTAAATCTTTGGTCAAGGTAAACGGCACGCCTATTCTTTTCAAACAAATAAACAACTTGCACGAAAACGGCATTTTCGATATAACCGTCGTTTCGGGATATAAAGCTGAAATTTTAGAAAGAGAAGTACATAAAAATTACCCCGACGTAAAAATTGTCAAAAGCATCGATTATGCGACGACTAACAATATGTATTCGGCATATCTCGGTATAAAGAGCGTCGGACAAGACGGATTTTTAATGATGAACGCCGACGTGTTTTACGACTCGTCGGTAATAAAAGCGTTAAAGGACGAAAAATACAAAAACGCTATCGTCGTCGACGAAGGGAACTACAACGAAGAATCTATGAAGGTCATAGAAAAAGGCGGAAGAATAGTTGCGATATCCAAGGCGATAGAGAAAAAAGACGCTTTGGGTTCGTCTATCGACGTATATAAATTCGCCCCCGACGGTGCAAAGGCGTTTTTCGAAAAATGCAAAGAGTATTTAGAAGTTAAAAAAGAGTTGAAAATGTGGAGTGAAGTTGCGTTAAACGACATATTGCCTTTCGTAGAATTTAAGTCTTGCAAGTTAGACGGAAGATGGTTTGAAATAGACAATCACGACGATTTGCACCAAGCGGAAGAACTTTTTAAGGATTAAAATGCAGTTATCGGTTGTTATTCCTTGCTATAACGAAAGCAAGAATATAATAAAAAACGTTGATTTGGTCGTAAAGTATTTAGACGACTTATCCCTTTTTTACGAAGTAATTTTAGTAAACGACGGAAGCGTTGACGACACGAAGGAAAAACTTACGTCAATAGAAAAAACTTTCGATAAAGTGCGTGTTATATCGTACGACGAAAATAAAGGGAAAGGGTACGCCGTCAAACAAGGGCTAATTAAAAGCGATGGGGACGTCGCACTTTTTATGGACGCCGATTTATCGACTGATTTAGGTGCGATTAAAAGAGCGTACGACGTTTTATGCGACGGTGAAACGGATATAGTAATCGGCAACCGTCGAGATGAAAATTCTAAAATCAAAAAGGGGGCTATAAGGCGACTAATAAGCGTTTTATGTTCCTTTGCGACGTATTTATTTACGGGACTGAAATATAAAGATACACAATGTGGATTTAAGGCTTTTACAAAAAATGCAAAAAGCGTTTTGACGGATAGACAAAAATCCGACGGGTACTATTTCGACGTCGAATATTTATATATCGCAAAAGTTAAAGAATTAAAGGTCAAAGAAATCGACGTCTTGTGGACGGAGAAAAAGGCGTCGCACGTTAAAATCGTCAGAGATTCTTTTAGGTTTCTAATCGGACTTATCA